>NZ_JBFAWH010000010.1:181525-283238 GCF_040680235.1 Streptomyces sp. NPDC052101 | reverse complement strand
TGATCCGGCGAGCACTGCAACGCGAAGTCGAGCGCCACCTCCAGACCGAGCGCGCGGGCCTGCCCGACGAAGAAGTCGAAGTCCTCGATCGTGCCGAGATCGGGGTGGACGGTGTCGTGGCCGCCCTCGGGCGAGCCGATCGCCCAGGGCACGCCCACGTCGTCGGGCCCGGCGGTGAGGGTGTTGTCGGGCCCCTTGCGGAACGTGCTGCCGATGGGGTGGATCGGCGGGAGGTAGACGACGTCGAAACCCATGTCCGCGATCGGCTTCAGCCGGCGCACGGCCGTGCGGAACGTGCCGTGCGGCTGCCCGGCGGAGCCCTCCGAACGCGGGAAGAACTCGTACCAGGAGCCGTACAGGGCGCGCTCCCGCTCCACCAGCAGTGGCATGGGATCCGAGGCGGTGACCAGCTCCCGCAACGGGTAGCGGCTCAACAACGCCTCCACCTCGGGCGAGTAGGCCCCCTTCAGGCGCTCGTGCACGGGCAGCGAGTCGTCGCCGAGGGTCTGCGCGGCGGAGAGGACGGCGGTGCGCTCCGGGCCCTTCGGCACCCCGGCGGCCGCACGCTCGTACAGCTCGGCGCCCTCCTCCAGCACCACCCCGATGTCGATCCCGGCCGGGACCTTGACCGCGGCGGTGTGCCGCCAGGTCGCCAGTGGATGGCTCCAGGCCTCCACTCGGAAGGTCCAGCGGCCCGTCGCGTCCGGGGTGATCTCCGCGCCCCACAGGTCGCTTCCGGGGGACAGCTCCCGCATCGGCGTCCACGGGCCGCGACGGCCCTTCGGATCACGCAGGACCACGTTGGCGCCGACGGCGTCGTGCCCCTCGCGGAACACGGTGGCCGTCACCAGGAAGGTCTCCCCGGCCACCGCTTTCGCCGGGCGCCTGCCGCACTCCACGGCCGGCCGGACGTCTCGTACCGGTACACGGCCGATGGCCGGGGTCCTGCGCATGTATCTCACCTCCGCCGTGCGCGAAGCCGGGCACCCGGCCCGGCTTCGCGATCCGAGAGGGGGCCGGCCGACGCCGGCCCCGGGGGGAACGCCTTGTACGGTGCCAGGTCAGGGGCTTGGCGCCGTGGAACGCCGCTCCGATGGCGGCGCTCTTCTGGCCGACCGGCGTGACCGCGGCCGTCCGTCCTGCTCACGCAGGTAGGTGACCAGGTTGGTCCGCAGATAGCGCTCGGCGGCGTCCGCGGCCTCGCGGGCGCAGCGTTTGCCCATCAGCACGCACAGCGTGTAGCCCGAGTCCTCGAAGGTGACCCGGACCGTGCGGTCGTGGGGCGAGGCGAGCATCACGCGCTCCCACGCCCGGTAACGCCGCAACGCCCGGGCCACTTCGGCCTTGGCGGGTAGCAGCATCGCCCTCTTCACCCTCCACGCTCTCGACTGGGCGCGTTCCCGACGGTCGGGTGGTGTTCGCGCGCGGAAGCGCACGGCACCGTTACGGCGATCGAGGCTTTCACTTATGGTGCACGGACGACGACGCAGCGTCTTGTTGGATCTTCAACGAGGAGTGGTGTCGGGTGCTCGTGTTGCACGAATGGCGTAGCACCCGCACCGTAGAGGTGACTCAAAAGCGATCAACGCTCACGTTGGGTGCCCGGGAGGGGAGCGAGAGCTTCGCCGGTGAGGAGCAAGCGACGATGAAGACCGCAGTGCCCTGCTACTACCACCTGGACGTGGAAGTCAGCCCGGAACGGGTGGGACAGGTCAGCCGCATCCTGGCCGCCCACCTGCGCTACTGGGACCTCGAGAACCTCGCGGTCCCCGTCTGCCGCGGCGCCGAACTGCTGCTGCGGGCGATCGACCAGCACGCCACAGACAAGCACACGTCGATCGAGATGTGGTGGAACGGCCAGCACCTCATCACCGCCTTCGGGGACGACGACCCGGATCTCCGTCCCGACCAGGATCTGCGCGCCTGTCTCGCCGACATCGCCGCCATGAGCGACGGCTGGGGCTGCTGCGCCTCGGCCGGCGGCAGCAAGATCATCTGGTTCTCCCAGCGTGCCCGGGCCGGCCAGCGCGTCCCGCTGGTGCCGACCGCCCCCTCGCCCACGCTGCGGCAGGGGCTGGCGGTGCCGCGCGATCTGCCGGTGACGGTCCTGACCGCCCCGGCGGCAGCGGCGGACGACGTCCTCGACGGGCCGGAAGCCGTGCCGGACCGCTTGCTCGCCGGGTTGGTCGCCGCGGTAGCTGTGCCGGACGACGTGCTCGCCGCGCTCGCCGCTGTGCCGGGCGACGTGCCCGCCGGGTCGGCCGTCGTGCCCGACCACGTGCCTGCTGCGTCGGCCGCTGTGCCCGATGGCATCCTCGCCGGGTCGGCCGTTGTTCTCGATGCCGTCCTGGAGGGCGGCCGGTGACCTCCTGCTCCTCCCGCACAGGGCTGCCCGCGTGGAGCGGGCAGCCCTACCCTTTGGGCGCCGCGTTCGACGGGCAGGGCACCAACTTCGCCCTCTTCAGCGAGGTGGCCGAACAGGTCGAGCTGATCCTCGTCGACGACGTCGGCACCGAGACCCCCGTCCGGCTGCACGAGGTCGACGGATTCGTCTGGCACGCCTATCTGCCCGGCATCGCCCCGGGTCAGCGCTACGGCTACCGGGTGTATGGTCCCTGGCAGCCCTCGCTCGGCCACCGCTGCAATCCGGCGAAGCTGCTCCTCGACCCGTACGCTCGCGCCGTGGCCGGCCGGTTCGACAACCACCCCTCGCTGTACGAGCGCGCCCCGGACGGCCCCGCCCCGGCCGACAGCGCGGGGCACTCCATGCTGGGCGTCGTCACCGACCCGTACTTCGACTGGGGCGACGACCGCCCGCCGCGGACGCCGTACGCGGACTCGGTGATCTACGAGGCCCATGTACGCGGCCTGACCCGAACCCACCCGGACGTCCCCGACCGGCTGCGCGGCACCTACGCCGGCCTCGCCCACCCCGCCGTCGTCGAGCACCTGACCTCGCTCGGGGTGAGTGCGGTGGAGCTGATGCCGGTGCACCAGTTCGTGCAGGACGGCGTGCTCCAGGACCGCGGCCTGTCCAACTACTGGGGCTACAACACCATCGGCTTCTTCGCCCCGCACAACGCCTACGCCGCCTTCGGCACCCTCGGCCAGCAGGTCAACGAGTTCAAGGCCATGGTGAAGGCGCTGCACGCGGCCGGCCTCGAAGTGATCCTCGACGTGGTCTACAACCACACGGCCGAGGGCAACGAGAAGGGCCCGACCCTGTCCTTCCGCGGCATCGACAACGCCTCCTACTACCGGCTGGTGGACGGCGACTGGGCGCATTACTACGACACCACGGGCACCGGCAACAGCCTGCTGATGCGGCATCCCTACGTGCTCCAGCTGGTCATGGACTCGCTGCGGTACTGGGTCACCGAGATGCACGTCGACGGCTTCCGCTTCGACCTCGCGGCCACGCTGGCCCGGCAGTTCCACGAGGTGGACCGGCTGTCTGCGTTCTTCGACCTGATCCAGCAGGACCCGGTGATCAGCCGCGTCAAGCTCATCGCCGAGCCCTGGGACGTGGGGGAGGGCGGCTACCAGGTCGGCAACTTCCCGCCGCTGTGGTCGGAGTGGAACGGCAAGTACCGGGACGCCGTACGGGACTTCTGGCGGGCCGAGCCCGGCTCGCTCGGCGAGTTCGCCTCCCGGCTGACCGGCTCCTCCGACCTGTACCAGCACAGCCGGCGCCGGCCGCGCGCGAGCGTCAACTTCGTCACGGCGCACGACGGTTTCACGCTGCGCGACCTGGTGTCGTACAACGACAAGCACAACGAGGCCAACGGCGAGGGCAACCGGGACGGCGAGAGCCACAACCGGTCCTGGAACTGCGGTGCGGAAGGCGACACCAGCGACCCGGCCGTCCTCGAACTGCGCGCCCGCCAGCAGCGCAACCTGCTGGCCACACTGCTGCTGTCGCAGGGCATCCCGATGCTCTGCCACGGCGACGAACTCGGCCGTACACAGCGGGGCAACAACAACGCCTACTGCCAGGACAACGAACTCTCCTGGATCGACTGGAAGACGGCCGACGGGCAGCGCGGCCTCGCGGACTTCACCCGGCGTCTGATCGCCCTGCGTGCCGCGCATCCCGTGCTGCGGCGCCGCCGCTTCTTTCGCGGCGAGACCGCGACCAACGCCGCACAGCCGCTGCCCGACCTGGTGTGGTTCAGGCCCGACGCCCGTGAGATGACGGACCGGGACTGGCAGCGCGGCGACGCGCACTCGGTGGGTGTGTTCCTCAACGGCGACGCCATCGCCGAACGCGACTGCTACGGCCGCCACATGGCCGACGACTCCTTCCTCCTCCTCGTCAACGGCTACTGGGAGCCGGTCGACTTCCGCCTGCCCGACGACTCCTTCGGCGAGCGCTGGACGACCCTGATCGACACCGCCGACCCGGACGGCCCCCCCGACGAACGCGAACGCAAGGCCGGCACGGGGCTCCGCACGGAAGCCCGCAGTCTCGTGCTGCTGTCGCGTCCGTCACGTGCGATGAGCCGAGCGGCGGTCCGCAGGGCCGTCGGCTCAGCGAGCGCGGTGTGACGTCACCGTGAACTGCGCCCCGTCCGGATCCCGCAGGATCGCCTCGTCCTCCTCCTCGCTCAACACGCTGCCACCGTGCTTCTCCGCCGTGCGGGCGCAGTCCAGGACGTCCGCGACGGCGAAGTGGATCTGCCAGTGCGGCCGCACGGAGGGGTCCGGTGCCGCCTCCAGGGCGCCCGAGTCGATCCGCGCCACGATGTCGCCCTGGCTGCGCAGCACCACCTCGCCGCCCTCGTACTCCACCTCGCAGCAGCCCGGCTGCCCGGACGCCCAGTCGAGGATCTCGCCGTAGAACATCGCGGCGTCGAAGGCGTCGCGGGTGTGCAGCCGGATGAAGGTCGGCGACGCCCGCCGCCAGGCCTCCCAGTTGCCGACCAGTTCCCCCTGCCAGATCCCGAAGGTCGCCCCGTCCCGGTCGGCGAGCAGCGCGGCCCGGCCCGGCGGGAAGGAGAGCGGCCCGACGGCCGCCGTACCGCCGCGTTCGCGGGCCCGGGCCACCGCCACATCGGCGTCCGGCACGGCGAAGTACGGCGTCCAGGCCACCGCCATCTGCCACATGGCGGCCACGGCTGCGATCCCCGCCACCGGCACCCCGTCCGCGAGCGCGATGCGGAAGTGCTCGCCGAGCTTGGCGCCGCGCCAGCGCCAGCCGAGGACGGCGGTGTAGAAGTCCTGGGTGGCCTGGAGGTCACGGCTGGTCAGGCTCACCCAGCACGGGGCGCCGAAGACGGAGTGCGTGGAGACGACGTCTCGCCTGCGCGCTCCACCGCCGGCGGGGGCGTTGTGGTTCATGGCAGTCGCATCCTGCTCTCGGGGCCGGGCGGCCACCGGTCTGGCACCAGTGTCCAACCGAAAGGGGGGCGGATGCCTGTCGAGTACCCCCGCTGGCATCGGCGCAGGCCGCCGAGGACGATGGGGGCATGGGAGCGAGCGAGCCCGACCGGCTCTCCGAGCTGCAGGCGCAAGTCGACCAGTTGAAGGAGGCCGTGGCCTCCCACGCGGTCGTCGACCAGGCGATCGGGATGATGGTTGCTCTGGGCAGGGTGACCCCGGACGAGGGCTGGGAGGTGCTGAAGGAGGTCTCCCAGCACACCAACATCAAGCTGCGCAACATCGCGGAGCTGATACTCGTCTGGGGCCGCCGCGGCGACATCCCGCCCGAGGTCAGCGCCGCCCTGGAAGACGCCCTGGACCGGTACGGGCCCACCCAGGTGCCCGGGGCCCTGGACGACTGAGTCATGGTCGGGCCCGGTTGGTCCGGTCGGGTCGGGGCCGGCGGGGTTCAGCGGACTTCGGCGAGCAGCTCCTCGCGCAGCCGGTCGAAGCAGCCGCTGAGCAGCCGGGAGACGTGCATCTGTGAGATGCCGAGCTGCTGGGCGATCAGGCTCTGCGTCATTCCCCGGAAGAACCGCAGGTAGAGGATGGTGCGCTCGCGTTCCGGCAGCGCTTCGAGACACGGCGCGACGGCGACCCGGTCGACCACGAGGTCGTAACCGGGGTCGGAGTCGCCGAGGGAGTCCCCGAGGGCGTAGCCGTCGGTGCCGGCCACCTCGGCGTCCAGGGACAGCGCGGAGAAGCACTCCAGCGCTTCCATGCCCGTGCGCACCTCGCCCTCGCTGAGCCGCGTGTGGGCGGCGATCTCCGCCACGGTGGGCGGGCGCCCCGAGGTGCTCTGGGTCAGTTCCTTGATGGCGGAGCGGACCCGGTTGCGCAGGTCCTGCACCCGGCGGGGCACGTGCAGGGTCCACATGTGGTCGCGGAAGTGCCGCTTGATCTCGCCGGTGATGGTGGGCACGGCGTACGCCTCGAAGGCTCGACCGCGCTCCGGGTCGTAGTGGTCGACGGCCTTCACCAGGCCGAGGGCGGCCACCTGGTACAGGTCCTCCAGGGCCTCCCCGCGGCCGCGGAACCGCACGGCGATCCGCTCGGCCATGGGCAGCCACAGCCGGACCAGCTCATCACGGAGCGCCCGCCGCTCAGGGCCGTCGGGCAGCCCCGCGAGCCGCTCGAAGGACTCCGCGGTGTCGGGGGCGTCGTCGTGCGGATGGGATTTCGTGCTGCCGGTGACACACATGATGCGCACCTCTCTCAACAGGTGCTGGATGAACAGACACCGTGGGAGGCGCGCTCGGACCGGATGAGGGATTCGGGGCGGCCGACGGAGCCTGCTCCCACAGATGTGCCTCCGGTCCGAAGCACTGCCGTGCGGTTTCCCGCTCAGGGACATCATTAAACAAATCGGTGTAATTGGAACACTGCTGGGGGGAACACTGTCTGGCTGCCTTGACCGGCCCTTGGCGAGCATTATCTCTGTAACAGAGATAATCTTCAGGTGTGGAACCCGAGACAGCGCGGCGAACGGCGACGGGGTCCGAGACCCTCCCGGAAGAGCTGGCGGACACGCTGGTGCGTATCCAGCGGCTGATCCGGCGGCGGCTGCGCGACGGGATGACCGTGCCCCGGCTGCGCGGTGCCGAGGTGGAGCTGCTGCGGCTCGTCGAGTCCCGGCCCGGCATCGGCATCTCGGACGCGGCGAGGGCGCTGCACCTGGCGAGCAACTCCGTGTCGACGCTGGTCAACCAGCTCGTCCGGGCCGGATTCCTGCTCCGCGAGACCGACCCCGCCGACCGGCGCGCCGCGCGGCTGCGGCTGACCGAGGCCGCCGAGAAGCGGCTCGCTGACTGGCAGCGCCGCAGGGCCGACCTGGTCGGCCGGCATGTGTCCCGGCTCGACGAGACCGACCGGGAGGCCCTGCGCGCGGCCCTGCCGGCGCTGCACAAGCTGGCCGCCGGCCTGCACGAGGAGGCCGGGGACGGATGACCGAAGGGGCCGGGGACGGATGACGGAGGAGGCAGTGGACGCATGACCGAGGCCGATGGTCATGACGGAGGTCCAGACATCTGACGGGTCACGACACCATGACGGAGGTCCAGACACGATGACGAGGGACACCGCGGACACACCCCCCGAAGCCGTCGGCACCGCCGGCGGGTCCGGCGCACCCCCTGAAGCCACCGACACGGCCGCGCCCCCCGGCGCATGCACCGAATCCGCCCACACGACCGAGGCCGCGCACGTGCCCGCCGAGGCCGTCAGCTGTGTGCGGCTCGTCTACGCCTTCGGCGAGAACCGCGCCGTGGACGGCCTTGATCTGGGCGTCCGTGAGGGCGAGGTGTTCGGGCTGCTCGGGCCCAACGGCGCCGGCAAGACCACCGCGATCCGCTGCATCACCACCCTCCTGCCCGTCCCCGCCGGCCTGGTCCACGTCTTCGGGCACGACGCCGCCAAGGAACGGATGGCGGTGCGCCGCCTGCTCGGCTACGTCCCGCAGCAGCTGTCCGCCGACAGCGGGCTCACCGGCCGGGAGAACGTCGCCCTGTTCGCCCGCGTCTTCGACGTGCCCCGCCGCGAGCGCGCCGCACGGGTCGCCCAGGCGCTGGCCGCCGTCGGCCTCGCCGACTCCGCCGACCGGCTCGCCGGCACCTACTCCGGCGGCATGGTCCGCCGCCTCGAACTCGCCCAGGCCCTGGTCAGTGCGCCCCGGCTGCTGATCCTCGACGAACCCACCATCGGCCTGGACCCGATCGCCCGCACCGGCGTGTGGGAGCACATCAACGGCGTGCGCGCTGCCACCGGCATGACCGTCCTCGTCACCACCCACTACATGGACGAGGCCGACCAGTACTGCGACCGGGTCGGCCTGATGCACCGCGGCCGTATCCGCGCCCTCGGCACCCCGGCGGAGCTGCGCCGGGGCCTGGCCGAACGCCAGGGCGCCGGCACCCTGCCCACGCTGGAGGACGTCTTCCGCCACGTGGCGGGCAGCAGCCTCGACGACCACTCCAAAGGAGGTTTCCGCGATGTCCGCAGCACCCGCCGCACCGCGCGCCGCGTCGGCTGACCGCACCCCCGGCAGCGGCACCGACCTGCTGCTCAGCCCGCCGGTCCCGCGCGCCGGCTGGCGGCTGCTGCCCGCCCGGGTCATCGCCATGTGCGCCGTCGAGCTGCAGAAGCTGCGGCACGACCGGACCGAGCTGTACACCCGCGCGGTCCAGCCCGCCCTGTGGCTGCTGATCTTCGGCCAGACCTTCACCCGGATGCGCGCGATCCCCACGGGAGGCGTCCCGTACATCGACTTCATGGCGCCCGGCATCATCGCCCAGTCGGCGATGTTCATCGCGATCTTCTACGGCATCCAGATCATCTGGGAACGCGACGCGGGCATCCTGGACAAGCTCCTCGTCACCCCGACCCCGCGCTCGGCACTGATCACCGGCAAGGCGTTCGCCGCCGGGGTGAAGTCGCTGATCCAGGCGGTCGTCGTCATCGCCATCGCCGCCGTGCTCGGCGTGGCCCTCACCTGGAACCCGCTGAAGCTGCTCGGCGTCGCCGCCGCGGTGGTCCTCGCCTCCGCCTTCTTCTCCTGTCTGTCGATGAGCATCGCGGGCATCGTCCTCAGCCGCGACCGGCTGATGGGCTTCGGGCAGGCGATCACCATGCCGCTGTTCTTCGGCTCCAACGCCCTGTACCCCGTCTCGGTGATGCCGGGCTGGCTGCAGGCCGTCAGCAAGGTCAACCCCCTCAGCTATCAAGTCGACGCCCTGCGCGGCCTGCTGCTCGGCACGCCCGCGCATCTCGGCACCGACTTCGCCGTCCTGGCGGTGGCCGCCGCGCTCGGCGTCACCGCGGCCTCCTCACTGCTCGGCCGCCTGGCCCGATGATCTTGCGCCGGACGTGATGTGCGGCACGCACGCGTAGCCCGCAGAAAGTGCGGCGCACGCATACTTCCTGGGCAGCGCTTGATCACTGATCAAAGCGGGCGAACCCGCTGGCCACGGCGCATTCTGCTCATTTGACAGTGCGCTCGACGCACAGATAGACAGCAGCTCTCGAAGGTCGAGAGGGGCACTGTGTACGAGCCGAACGTGGTCGGGGACTGGCACGAGTACGACGAGCATGCCGGTCTGCGGGTCCGCGTCCACCGTCTGGAGGCGGCCGAGCCGCCGCGCGGACGTGATGACGCCGCCGTCGGCCTGACGTACTTCAGTGTCCGGGTGACGGTCGAGAACCGTGGTGCCCAGCACTACGGCATCCACCTGGAGGACGGCCAGATCGACGTCCGTGTCGGCCCCGACGGCGAGGGCGCGTTCATCGACTGGCGCAACTCCCAGTTCATCGAGGGCTTCGACGTCTACCCGCTGCGCCGGGCCACCGCCGTGGTCTACGCGGCCGCCCCCGAGGCCGCCCTGACCCACGTGGATGTGCAGGTGCAGCTGCGGGTGGACGAGGAGTGGGCCGACCGCCGGCTGTGGACGGGCGGCATCGGCGTCCTTGAGGCGACCCCGACCGCCGCCCCCGCCGTCACCGGGCAGGGCGGCCTCGCCCACCAGGTCAGCGCCTTCCTGCGGGATCAGACGGAGCCCGGCACCGCCTGATGCGGTCCTGCGGCGCACGAGCCGCGGCTGCGCGCGGTACGACCGTCACCGGGCCGCCGTACGCGGCCCGGTGCCTCAGAGCCTGTGTCGCACAGGCTCTCAGTGCGGGATGCCGTCGATGATCTCCCGGGCGCCCTGCCGCAGCAGCGCCACCGCGACCGAGGTGCCGAGGGTGGCCGGATCGAGCCGGCCCGCCCACTCGTGGGCGTTCAGCCGGGTCTTGCCGTCCGGAGTGAACACACAGGCCCGCAGGGACAGCTCCCCGCCGCGGTCCACGCGTGCGTACCCGGAGATGGGGCTGTTGCAGTGCCCCTGCAGCACATGCAGGAACATCCGCTCGGCCGTCGCCTCGCGATAGGTGTCCGGGTCGCCGAGCCCGCTGACGGCGTCGATCACCTCGGTGTCGTCCTCACGGCACTGCAGCGCGAGGATGCCCGCGCCGATCGGCGGCATCATCGTCTCCGTCGACAGCACCTCGCTGATCACGTCCGTGCGGCCGATGCGCTCCAGACCGGACACCGCGAGCAACAGCGCGTCCGCTTCCCCGGCGGCCAGCTTCTCCAGCCGGCGGTTGGCGTTGCCGCGGAACGGCACGCATTCCAGATGCGGGTGCGTGGCGGCCAGTTGGGCCACCCGGCGCACCGAGGAGGTGCCGATCCGGGTGCCCGCCGGCAACTCGTCCAGGGTGCGGCCGCCCAGGTCCACCAGCGCGTCGCGGATGTCGTCCCGCTTCAGGAACGCGGCGAACACCGTCCCGGCGGGCAGCGGCCGGTCGGCG
Source organism: Streptomyces sp. NPDC052101 (assembly GCF_040680235.1). Lineage (NCBI taxonomy): Bacteria > Bacillati > Actinomycetota > Actinomycetes > Kitasatosporales > Streptomycetaceae > Streptomyces > Streptomyces sp. NPDC052101. Next base: position 272,477 of record NZ_JBFAWH010000010.1, on the reverse strand, counting down.
GGCACGTCCTTGACGCAGTGCACCGCGAGATCGGCCTCCCCGGCCAGCAGGGCCGCGTCGACCTCCTTGGTGAACGCCCCCTTGCCCTCGACCTTGGACAGATCGCCGAGCCACTTGTCGCCGGTGGTCTTCACCGGAACGACCTCGGTGCGCACACCCGGGTGCAGTACGGCCAACTCGGCGCGGACCCGGTCGACTTGGGCCAGAGCCATGGGGGAGTCACGGGAGACGATACGAATCAATTCCGGGACGGACATGGGGGACACGATAGACCCTCGGGCCCGACGCCCGGTCCCGGCCCGCTCCCACCGCGCCCGGGTCCGGATCGCACCACGCTCGCGTCCCGCTCCCACCGCGCTCAAGTCCCGCTCGCGTCACCGCCAGTCGTACGGGAACAGGTCCGCCATCCAGCCGGGGCGGCCGTCGAGCGCGGCGGCCCGCTCCGGGGTGCGCACCAGGCATCGGTGCCGCAGCAGGTCACGCCGCTCGGCCGGGGTCAGCAGCGCCTCCGCGCTGCCCGCTTCGACGTCGTCGATGCGCTCCTCGCCCAGGACGTTGAGGCGATCGCCGTCGGCGGTCCTGACGTCGACGCGGAAGTCGGTGCGCCACTGGGAGTTGGATCCCCAGCCCATGGACAGATCGGCCGTCGGCCGGTGCCGGCGCCGGTAGGTCCAGTACAGCGGGGAGCGGTCGGCCACTGCGCGCTCCGCGTGCCGGAGCCCTGCCCGTACCCGTACGCCCGCCCGGCCGAACAGCACTTCGGCGCCCAGCCACAGGCCGGGCCAGACGACCTCGGTGACCTGGATCGGCTCGGTGGGGTCCGCTGCCTGCTCGACCTCCACGATCTCGTGCAGGAACGGGTCGAACACCGCCGTCCGCCCGAACGGTGTCATCCCGAGAGCCGTGAAGAGCGCCAGATACTGTTCCCTGCTCAGTCCGGGTCCCGCCCAGTGATCGTGCCCGGGCGGCTGGAAGGACAGCAGCAGCGTGTCGCTGACGCGGCTCAGGGCGTACAGCTCCCACAGGTCCGCGGCCAGTCCCGCGGGCCGCGGATCCCGAGTCCCGGGCGGATGGCCGCTCAGCGACTCGGCCACTGCGGCGAGCCGCTCGCGGTAGGCGGCTCCGGCCCGCGCGGCCCATGGCTCGGCGACGGCGTCGTACGCGTCCGGACCCGTGTGTTCGAGCAGCCGCCGATACAACTCCCGGGCGCCGACCGGCTCCTGAGTCACGCGCCTGCCTCGGTGACCGGGAGGCTGTAGCGCAGCTTGTCCTTCGCGCGGGCGCCGAGCCGGTCGTAGAACCGGACCGCGCCCTCGTTCCAGGCAGGCGTCTGCCACTGCACCTCCGCGACGCCGAGCCGCCGCGCCTCGGCGACCACCGCGTCCACGAGCAGCGGGCCGAGCCCGAGGCCGCGGTGGCCGGGGGACAGGAACAGGCAGTCCATGTGCAGGTACTCCCGCCCGTCCCAGGTGGACAGTTCGGGCGCGCAGGTGGCGTAGCCGACGATCCGGCCGTCCGGGGTCTCGGCGACCAGGCAGCGCAGACGCGGGGCGGGCGTGTCGAACAGCAGGCCGGCGAGCCGGGCGGCGAGGTCCGGTACCGGCGGGGCGGCGCGCTCGTACGCGGCATGCTGGGCGGCCAGTTCGGCCACGCGGGGCAGATCGGCGCGGTCGGCGTGCCGGACCCGGGGAGTGCCCGTCACCGGACCTCGCCCTCCAGGCTGTCGGTGCTCCAGGCGGCCAGGCGCTCGGCGAGCGGGGCCCCGCCGTCGAGGACGTGTCGGGAGAACGCCTCCCGCTCATGCGCCAACAGCGCGCCCTCCCAGACGCAGGGCGCGAGCCCCGCCCGGCCCGGCCGCAGCTCGGCCGGTCGTCCTGCCGGTCCGGTGAACACGGCCAGGTCGGACATGTGCCCCTCGATCCAGCTGTGCACGAGGACGTAGTCGCCGTCGCCGCCCGCGTGCACGATGAGCACCGCCAGGCCCAGCGAGCCGCGTGCGCGCCCCAGCGCCAGATGGCCCGAGGCCAGGTCCAGTGCCGTCGCCACGGTCTCGGCACCGACCGTACGCCCCGGCGCCTGCAGCGCGTACACCTTGACGAGGTGACCGGCGGCTTCCCGGACGCCGAGAGCGCGCGCGGTACGGCTGTGATGCCCCTCGGCGAGGGCGAGCAGTCCGGACGTGTCGACCGCCGGGGGTGGTGCCGCGTGAAGATCCATCCGTCCATGATGGGGGTGTGGACAGTGGGGCGTCCATGGCGGGGCGGAGGCGCGCCGTACGGCATGGCCGCGCCCGGGTGTGTCCCCTCAGCCGAAGCCTTCCGGCAGGTCCGCCGCGGAGTCCTCCGGGGTGAGGTCCGGGCGCAGCCGCAGCCACGACGGCTGGCGCAGCAGCCCGGCCCGGGTACGGGTGCTGTAACTGACCTCTCCCACCAGCCGGGGCAGCACCCAGCGGGCGTCCGGGATCCGGGGCGCCGGGTCGAAGGGGCACCGGTCGCTCGCGGCGGCTTCCAGCAGACGGGCCAGTTCGGTCCGTTCCGCCTCGCTCCAGCCGGTGCCCACCCCGCCTGCGTACCGCAGCCGGCCGTGCGCGTCGCGCTGTCCGACCAGAAGGGCGCCGGGCAGTCCGCTCAGCCGTCCCTTGCCCGGCAGCCAGCCGCCGACGATCACATCCTCGGCGCGCATGTTCCGGATCTTGATCCAGGCGCGGGAGCGCACCCCGGGTTCGTACACCGAGTCCAGCCGCTTGCACACCAGGCCCTCCAGGCCGTGCTCCCTGGTCGCCGCGAGCGCCTCGGCCCCGTGCCCGGTCACGGCACCCGGCGTCGACCAGTGCGGCCCGGCCAGCCCCAGCTCCGTCAGCCGGGCCCGCCGCCGTATGTACGGCAGCCGCACCAGGGACTCCTCGAGGTAGGGCACGTCGAACAGCACCAGGTGCACCGGCACCCGGGCGGCCCGGCGCGCCGCCCGCGCGGGGGAGTGGGCGAGGCCCATCCGGCTCTGCAGCAACTGGAAGTCGGCCCGGCCCTGTTCGTCGAGGGCCAGCACCTCGCCGTCCAGCACGGCGGGCGTGGAACCGAGCGCGTCGCCGACCGGCCGCAGTTCGGGATAGGCCGCGGTGATGTCCTCGCCGGAGCGGGCGCGCAGCAGCAGGCTGCCGTCACCGGGCAGATAGACCATCACCCGCTGGCCGTCCTGCTTGGTCTCGTACGCCCATCGCTCGTCCTGGGCGGCGGGCGGCAGGCTGCCCGCCGTGGCGAGCATCGGCGGAATCAGCGGCAGGGGCACGGCGGTCACGGCTGAAGACCTCGACCGCCGCCGCCCCCCTCACGCGCCTGCGTCCACGGGTTCCCCTGAACGGCCCGCGCCGTCTGTGTGGCGTCCGGGCGTCCGGTGCCGTGTTGTCGGGGGTGGTGGTCGGGGCCGTCGTGGCGGCGGGCGCGCCACTCGGAGTGGGGCGCGGGGTGGCCGCGGTGTGGTCGCATGGGCTGTCCCGTGGGGCAGGGGCGGCGCCCGTGCGCCGCCCCCTCACGCGCGATCCGTGCGGCTCCACTCCGCTCGTCCTCAGCCGACCGCCTCCGCCGAAGGCTCCGTGGACGCCGGTGCCGGGGCCGCAGCGGTCGGGCGGGCCCGGGGGAGGAAGGACGCGAGGACGAAGGCCAGGAGCGCCGCGCCCGCGCCGATCGCCATGACGACCTTGAAGCCGTTCTCGGACGGCAGCGCGTGGCCGCCGAGGCTGATCGTCAGCTGCGCCAGGATCACCCCGGCGACCGCGCTCGCCACCGACGTGCCGATGGACCGCATCAGCGTGTTGAGGCTGTTGGCGGCGGCCGTCTCCGACGGCGGGACGGCGCCCATGATCAGGGCCGGCATGGCGCCGTAGGCGAAGCCGACGCCCGCGCCGATGACACAGGACACCAGGATCAGCTGCCAGACCTCGCTCATCAGCACGATGTTGAGGCCGTAGCCGGCGGCGACGATCACGGCTCCGGTCATCAGCGTGATCTTCGGCCCCCGGGCCTTGGTGATCATGGCGGACACGGGCGCCGTGGCCATCATCACCAGGCCCTGCGGGGCCATGACCAGACCCACGGTGAGCATGGACCGGCCGAGGCCGTAGCCGGTCTGCGTGGGCAGCTGGAGCAGCTGCGGCAGGACCAGCGACATCGCGAACATCGAGAAGCCGAACGCGATGGACGCCAGGTTCGTGAAGAGCACCTGGCGGCGGGCCGTGGTGCGCAGGTCGACCAGCGCCGCGGCCGTGCGCAGTTCGAAGAGGCCCCACGCCACGAGGACGACGAGGGCGAGCGCGAACAGACCGAGCGTGGTGCCGCTGCCCCAGCCCCAGTCGGCGCCCTTGGAGATGGCGATCAGCAGCGAGACCAGGCCGACCGCCATGCCGAGCGCCCCGACGAGGTCGAAGCGGCCACCGGTGCGCACTCCGGACTCCGGCACCAGGGCCAGCACGAGCGCGAAGGCGGCGACACCGAGGGAGGCGGAGGTCCAGAACAGCACGTGCCAGTCGTAGTGGTCCGCGATGAACGCGGCGGCGGGCAGGCCGAGCGCACCGCCGACGCCGAGCGAGGCGCTCATCAGCGCGGTCGAGCCGGCCAGCCGCTCCGGCGGAAGTTCGTCGCGCATGATGCTGATGCCGAGCGGGACGACGGCCGCGGCGAGACCCTGCAGCGCACGGCCGACGATCATCGGGACCAGCGTGTCGCTGAGCGCGCAGACCACCGAGCCGGCCACCAGCAGCACCAGGCTGACCAGCAGCAGGCGCCGCTTGCCGAACATGTCGCCGAGCCGGCCCGCCACCGGAGTGGCGACGGCGGCGGCCAGCAGGGTGGCGGTGACCGCCCAGGCGGCGTTCGACGGCGAGGCGTGCAGATAGCCGGGCAGCTCCGGAACGATCGGGATCACCAGGGTCTGCATCAGCGACACGGTGATACCGGCGAGGGCCAGCACCGCGACCACGGCATCGGGCCGCGACGGAACGGATCTGCCGGCCTCGCCGGACCGGACGGGGATCTCGGTCATGGGGGACCTTTCGAAGAGGGCATCATTTAAGTCAATTGATTGACTTACTTTAGCGGGCCCGCAGAGCGCAGTGCGCGGGGCCTGTCCCGGGCGGGGCAGGGACGCACGTAGGCTTCTTCGGCTGGACCTCGCCGCCCCGGTCGAGGCCCCGGGGCGATGTGCGGGACTGACCGCTCCGGGACGATGCACAGTCCCGGAGCGGTGGTGACCATGGCGCAGCGGACGGCGCGGGCCGAGCAGGTGAGCGCGACACGGGAGGCGATCCTGGCCGCGGCGGAGCGGCTGTTCGCGGAAGACGGCGTGTACGCCGTCTCCAACCGCCAGGTCAGCGAGGCCGCCGGCCAGGGCAACAACGCGGCGGTCGGCTACCACTTCGGCACCAAGGCCGACCTGGTCCGTGCGGTGGCCCGCCGGCACGCCGAGCGCATCGAGGCGCTCAGGGTGCGGGCCCTCGCCGCGGCCGGCGACTCCGCCGACGTACGCGACTGGGTCGACTGCCTGGTGCGCCCGGTCACCGAGCATCTGGCCGGGCTCGGCAGCCCTACCTGGTACGCCCGGTTCTGCGCCCAGGTCATGACCGATCCGGCGCTGCACGAGATCATGGTCGAGGAGTCCCTGGTCTCACCGGCACTGCGGCAGGCGATCGAGGGACTGAACCGCACCCTCCCGGAGCTGCCGCCCGAGGTCCACGCCGAACGCGGCCAGATGGTCCGCCTGTTGATCCTGCACACCTGCGCCGAGCGGGAACGGGCCCTCGCCGAGGGCACCCCGACCCCGCGCGCCACCTGGGCGGAGGCGGCCGACGGACTCGCGGACGCGATCGTGGGCCTGTGGCTGGCCCCGGTCGGCCCCGCTCGCTGACTCGCCGCGCCCGCACGGTCCGCAGCACACCTTGTGAACCGGCGCCGTGCCGCCGGTGCGTGAGGTGATGTCAGGTGCGGGTCGTCGCGATGCTGACCGCGTTCGCGGCGACCACCGCCCCGATCCCCGTCCACTCCGGCAGGCCCAGCCCCTGTCCGATGACCACCCAGCCGACCACGGCCGCCAGCACCGGGTTGACGCTCATGAACAGGCCGAAGGTCCGGGCCGCCACCGTGCGCAGGGTGAGCAGATCGGCGAGGTACGGCACGGCCGACGACAGCACCCCCGCCGCCACCGCGCACATGAGGGCCCCGGCCGTCGGCGGATGCGTACGGCGACGAGGATCCCGACCGGCAGGAAGGTCACCGCGGATGCGCACGCGGCCGCCGCCGGACCCTGCGCGCCCGGGACGCGCCGCCCGACGATCCGGTTGAGCAGGATGTACGAGGCCCAGCAGCAGGCGGCCACCAGGCCCAGGCCCATCCCCAGGCAGTCGGTGGACGGCCGCGGGCGCATCAGCACCACGACTCCGGCCGCCGCGAGCACGGCGCACCCGGCGTCCAGCCGGCGCCGCGAGGCGGCCAGCGCGATGCTCAGCGGCCCCAGGAACTCCAGGGTCACCGCCAGCCCCAGGCCGATCCGGTCGATCGCGCTGTACAGGGTCAGGTTCATGGTGCCGAAGACCCCGGCGAGCAGCAGCACCGGCCACCACTGCCGCCAGGTGAACTCGCGCAGCCGCGGCCGTCCGACGGCCACGAGGACCAGCGCGGCGACGTACTGGCGTACCGCCACCACCCCGAGCGGGCCGAGGACCGGGAAGGCCAGTGACCCGATCGCCGCGCCGGTCTGGTTGGACAGGCCGCTGCCGAACATGGTCGCCACGCCGGCCGGCCTACCGGGCGCGGGAGCCTGGGCCGCCGGGGACACCGTCGCCGGGCGAACTCGGCTTCCCCGCCTGGTCCGCGGTGCCGTCAGCGCGCAGGGCACCGTGAAGGCCACCGGCGGCTCGGTCAACGTCCCCGTCGCCCTCAGCGGCCAGGTCGGCCGCCCCGGCGATGTCATCCTCGCCGACGACGACGGCGCCGTGGTCGTACCCCGCGAGCAGGCCCGCGCGGCCGCCCGCGCCGCCCGCGCCGCCCGCGCCGCCCGGGCCGCAGAGGCCCGTGAGGCCAAGGAGGCGGCCGCCCGCGCCGCTTTCCAGGACGGCCAACTCGGCCTCGACCACTACGGATTGCGCGAGAAGCTCGCCCGACTCGGCGTCACCTACGCCTCGTACGACACGTACGTCCGGGCGAATGCCGAGGACCGGGACGGAGCCGGGGCGTGACCGGACCCACGGAGGTGCGCTGCGTGCTGATGCGCGGCGGCACCTCCAAGGGCGCGTACTTCCTGGCCGAGGACCTGCCGGCCGACCCGGCCCTCCGGGGCGACCTGCTGCTGCGCATCATGGGCAGCCCCGACCCGCGCCAGATCGACGGCCTCGGCGGCCCATCCGCTCACCAGCAAGGTGGCGGTGGTCTCCGCCTCGACCGACCCGGACGCCGATGTCGACTACCTCTTCCTCCAAGTCGCCGTTGACCGCCCGGAGGTGAGTGATCGTCAGAACTGCGGCAACCTCCTTGTCGGAGTCGGCCCGTTCGCCGTCGAGCGAGGGCACGTGGCCCCCGGTGACGGCGAGACCTCCGTACGCATCCGCATGCTGAACACGGGGGAGCCGGCGATCGCCACCTTCCTCACCCCCGGAGGACGGGTCGACTACACCGGCACCGCCGAGATCGCGGGCGTGCCCGGCACCGCGGCGCCCGTGGTGATCGAGTTCCCGGCCGGCGACACGCCCCTGCTGCCCACCGGCAACGTCCGGGACACCGCCGGCGGCACCACGGTGACCTGCGTCGACAACGGGATGCCGACCGTGCTGATCCTCGCGGCCGCGCTGCGTGTCACCGGATACGAGTCCCCCGAAGACCTGGAGGCGGACCCGGTGCTCACCGGCCGCCTCCGTGAAATCCGGCTGGCCGCAGGACCGTTGATGGGACTGGGCGACGTCGAGGGCGCCACCGTCCCCAAGCTCACCCTGCTCGCTCCGCCCCGCTCCGGCGGCGCGGTCACCACCCGCACCTTCATCCCCGTCCGCATCGAGCACCCCACGGGCTTCCTGGACATCGACACCGACATCGAAACGGACACCGATCCGGAGGCGCCCATGGCGCGCCGCACCGCCGTCGTCCGCACCGCCCGCAAGATCTTCGACGGCACCGTCTTCCCCCGCGCCGCTGCCACCGCACCCGCGCAGCCCTTTGGAGGCAACGATGGCTCCGCCCCTCGGTGACATCGCCCATGTCGCTCACGCCCAGCTGTTCACCCCGGACCTGGACGCCAGTGTCACCTTCTTCACCGACTACCTCGGACTCACTGTCAACGGGCAGCAGGGCGACACCGTCCACCTGCGCACCTTCGACGACTACGAGCACCCCAGCCTGACACGCCCTGTACGGGGAGAGCGAGCACTGTCAGGCCCCCGAGGAGCTGAAGCCCGCCCTGAAGAACCAGCCGCAGGCCAAGCCCAACCGGGGAGTCGGCGTTCGCCGTCTGGACCACATCAACTTCCTGGCGGCCGATGTGCTCGCGAGCGTCGAGTTCCAGCAGCATGTGCTCGGCGCCCGGCCCACCGAGCAGATCAGGCTCGACTCCGGCCGGATCGCCGCCCGTTGGCTGACCTTCACGAACAAGTCGTACGACGTGGTGTACACCGAGGACTGGACCAGCTCGGCAACCCGCTCACCCGGCTCGTCCTCGCCCCGGACTGGCCGCTGATCACCTGGACCGAGGCCGAGCGGGCCAAGGCGCAGGCGTGGGGCCTGAAGACCATCGAGTCCTTCCACACCCACGGCACCCCACCGGTGGAGTGACGCCACGCGCGGCCGTCCCCTGGGCTGGTCGTCGCCCTGTGCTGGCTGGCCGTCCTCTTCGACGGCCTCGACATGTTCGTCCACGGCTCGGTCCTGCCGCACATGCTGCAGACCAAGGCCCTCGGGCTCACCCCGGCCAGGCCGGTGACCTCGGCAGCTACGCCACCCTCGGCATGGTGGTGGGCACGCTCACGGCGGGCACCGTCGCCGACCGCGTCGGCCGCAAGAAGCTGATGGCCGGCTGCGTCACCCTGTTCTCGCTGGCCGCCTCCGGGATCTGCGCGCTGTCCGGCTCGGTCGCCGTCTTCGGCCTCGGCCGGACCCTCGCCGGCGTCGGCCTCGGCGGGCTGCTGCCCACCGCGATCAGCATGGTCGGCGACTACGCCCGCGGCGGCCGGGCCGCGCTGACCATCGGCACCCTGATGACGGCCCACCACACGGGCGGCATCCTCTCCGCCTAGGTGGCGAGGTGGCTCGTGGAGCCGTACGGCCGGCGGTCCGCCTTCTGGGTCTGCGTGGCGCCGCTGCTCTTCGTGCCGGTTCTCGCCAAGGTCATGCCCGAGACACTGAGCTTCCTCGTCGCCAAGGGCCGTACCGACGAGGCGCGCGCCCTCGCCGGCCGCTACGAGGCCGAACTCCCCGCCGTGGCCGCCCCGACGGCCCCGGCCGACCTCCGGACCCCCACGGGCGCCCTGCTCGGCCTCTTCCGTGACGGCGAGTGGATCCGACCCTCCTCTACTGGCTGGCCTCCTTCGGCGGACTCCTCCTCGTCTACGGCGTCGCCACCTGGCTGCCCACCCTCATGCGCGGCGAGGGCTACCACCTCGGCTCCGCCCTGACCTTCGTCGTGCTGTTCGACCTCGGTGGCATAGCCGGCATTCTCCTCGCTGGCCAAGCCTCCGACCTCCCCCACGCTCGGCTCCGCTCGTGCAGGGGGACCCCCATCGGCCCCGCGCGCGTCTCGGCGATCTGGTTCGCGCTCACCGCGGCCGGAGTCTTCCTGCTCGGCGTGCACATGCCGCTGGGGCCGACCTTCCTGGTCGTCTTCGTGACCGGCGTGTTCCTCAACGGCGCCCAGACGATGATCTACGCGAACGTCTCCCTCCGCTCCACCCCCGCTCACCGCGCCACAGCCGTCGGCTGGACCTCGGGCATGGGCCGCTTCGGCGCCGTCTTCGGGCCTTGGCTGGGCGGCCGGTTGTTCGGCGCGGGCAACGGCGACTGGGCTTCACCGCCTTGGCGCTCGCCGGAGTGTCCTCCACGGTGTTCATCGGCATCGCCGCCCCTGCGCTCGGCCCGGCGGCCCGAACGGCGCAGCGGCACCGAGCAGCGGCTCGCCGCGCCGACCAGCAGGACGCCTGGCTGATCGCCACGACCCGCGCGGCGCCGCCCGGACCGGTCGATCGAGAGCCGGTGATCCTCGCTACTCTGTGGAATTCGCCGCCGGTACGGGGCGATCGAGCTGCTCCGCACCATGCGGTCACCCCAGAGACAGGCACGTTCCGACGCAGTCGAGGAAAAGGGAGAAGAGCGGTGGGCGGGTTCGGCGAGTATCAGAACGAGATCTATCTCGACGGGCTGCGCGGGGTCCTGCCCCGCTTCCCCATGACGTTCGAGGGCTGGGAGGCGGGGGCGCGCGCGGTGATGTCCCCGTCGGTGTGGTCGTACGTGGCGGGCGGGGCCGGAGACGAGCACACACAGCGGGCGAACGTCGCCGCGTTCGCCCGTCATGCGCTGGTCCCGCGGATGTTCGTGGGAGCGGCCCAGCGCGACCTGTCGGTCTCGATGTTCGGACTGTCCCTCCCCTCGCCGTTGCTGATGGCGCCGATCGGAGTGCTGGGGTTGTGCGCGCAGGACGGGCACGGCGACCTCGCCGCCGCTCGCGCGGCGGCCGCCACCGGCGTGCCGATGATCGCCTCGACGCTCTCGGTGGACCCGCTGGAGCAGGTGGCCGCAGAATTCGGCTCGACGCCCGGGTTCTTCCAGCTCTACACGCCCACGGACCGGGACCTGGCCGCGAGTCTGGTCAAGCGCGCCGAGCAGGCAGGGTTCCGCGGGATCGTGGTCACGCTCGACACCTGGGTGACCGGATGGCGTCCCCGGGATCTGTCGACGAGCAACTTCCCCCAGCTACGGGGGCACTGCCTGGCGAACTACACCGGTGACCCGGTCTTCCGCGCCGCCCTCGCCCAACCCCCGGAGCAGGACCCGGGCGGCGCGGTGCTGCACTGGGCGGGCGTGTTCGGCAACCCCCTGACCTGGGAGGACCTGCCGTGGCTGAGGTCGCTGACCACACTCCCGCTGATCGTCAAGGGCCTGTGCCACCCGGAGGACGTGCGCCGCGCCAGGGACGGGGGCGTGGACGGCGTCTACTGCTCGAACCACGGCGGCCGGCAGGCCAACGGAGGCCTGGCGGCGCTCGACGCGCTGCCCGAGGTGGTCGAGGCCGCCGACGGACTGCCCGTGATCTTCGACTCGGGAGTCCGCAGCGGGGCGGACGTCATCAAGGCACTCGCCCTCGGCGCCACCGCGGTGGCGGTCGGCCGCCCCTACGCCTACGGCCTCGCGCTCGGCGGCGTCGACGGGCTCGTGCACGTACTGCGTTCCCTGCTCGCCGAGGCGGACCTGCTGATGGCGGTCGACGGATACCCGGCCCTCGCCGACCTCACCCCGCAGGCGCTGCGTCGGGTCGCCTGAGGTCAGGGGGGCGCTCAGCGGCCGCCGCGTCGCACGGGCCCCCACTTGTCCCGGCGGACGCGGACACCGCCCGCGCACCGCCCCCTTGTGCCTCACTCCTGACCGTTGGGCTCCACGTCCAGGCCCGTGCAGGCCAGCTCCCCGTCCACCTCGGCACAGGCCTCCACGCCCCGGGGTGAGGACACCGAGAGCATGGGGCTGCTGTATCCGGCGGAGTCGGCGGCCGGATAGCCGGCCGAGAGCACGTCCTGTCCGGCCCGCACCGACACCTCGCGCGCCTTGGCCGACCGCAGCTTCACCTCGGACCAGGCGGTCCCGCAGGCGGGCGAGAAACGCAGCCGGACGGAGTAGGCGGGGTCGGCGACGGTGCTCGTGGTCCGCGCGTCCCTGGCGCAGGCCGACGCGTCGGGCAACTCGCCCTGGCAGGACCGGCCGTGACAGCGGGGCACGACCGAGGGGGGATGGACGGCGGGCGAGGCAGCCGGCCGCGCGGACAGGGTCAGGGCTGCGGCCACAGCCGTTGCCGCGCCGAACAGCGCGAGCCCGGACAGCGGAAGCCAGGGCGCCCGCCAGGACGGCATCCGCAGGAGGCGCCGCGTCCGGCCGGGCTGCTCGGGCGCCGCCGTGGCCGCGGCCGGTGGGACGTCGGCCGTCTCCCACCGGGCCAGTACGGCCTCGGGATCGGCGCCGGCGAGCCGGCAGAGCGCCTCCACGGCGGGCCTCGGCGGCGGCGTGCCGCCGGACAGATAGCGGTGCCACGCGGACTTGCTGTACGGGGTGCGAGAGGCCAGCGCCGCGAGGCTCAGCCCCGTACGGTCCTTCAGTTCGCGCAGTCCCACCACCAGTGGCTCGTCCGGTGTGGTCGGCGCTTGGGGGTGCCGCATCGTGCGTCCTCGACTCCCTTTCCGCTATGGGCGTTTTAGCCCCTGTTGCCGGAATGGCTTCCCAGTGGTGCGGCGACTGCAACGCCCGGTGAGGTATGAGGAGGGTGAGGTGTGCGGGCGCACCGAAGGCCCGTTCGGGGATCGTCGAACGGGCCTTCGGTAGCTAGGTGGTGCGGCGGAGTCGTGGCGTCAGCACCAGGGGACGGTGCGGTTGGCGCGGACGTAGTGGGCCGAGACGTAGCCCGCATGGTGCGGCAGCCGGTACCAGGTGCGGTTCCCGTGCACCCAGGAGCCGTGCGTCCGGCAGATGAGCGTCAGGTGCCGGCCCTTCTGCCGGTGGCCGATCACCCGGTAGCCGGTGCCCGGGCCGGAGCGGACGTTCAGCCTGAGGTGCCGCGTGGCGACCCGGCCGGTGACGGGCGGAAGGTGACGGTGCGCCACCGGCTGCGCCGCGAGCCGGTACTGCAGACGGTACGGCGCCATGTGCATGGAGAGCCGGTAGGCCATCGACTGCCCGAAGGAGCGGTACACGGCTCCCTGGGGCGCGAGGCGGTGGGCGCTGTGCACGCGGTGCGCGTGGCGGCGGTGGTGGCGGTGCGTGGCGTGGTGGTGGGTGCGGTGGTGGGCGTCGTCCCGGGCGACGGCGCCGGGCACCGGGTGCTGGCTGGCGGCGCTCGCCGCGGTGGACCCGGCCGCCGTGGGCAGGAACGCGAGCACCGCGACCGTGGCCAGCAGACCGCTCTTGAGACTCCGTAGGATCATGGCAACCTCCGGCTGTCGTTCTCGTGACCACGAGCGGTGATCACGACAGCCAGCGTTTCCATGACGGGCCGTCAGAATGCCGTCCCGCTGTCCCCGGGGACGGCCGGGACGTCCCAGGGGACGGGCACCCCGCGGCGCAGGCCGTCCGGCCCGCGGCCGGGCGGTGTTCCGCCGTCCCGCGCGTCCCGGCGGACGTCCGGGTGACGGGTCAGAGCGTCTCGGTGAAGGTGATGGTCCGCTCCTTCAGCAGCGGGAAGACCGTGGCCCGGATCAGCTCCGCGAAGTGGTCCGTCTCCTTGTGCGCCTCGAAGCCGGCCCGGTCGGTGTAGCGCTCGTACAGCATGAACGCCCCCGGCCGGTCGACGACCTCGTGCGCCTCGTAGGCGAGGTTCGCGGGTTCCGACGGGACGAGTTCGCGCATCTTCCGCAGCGCGTCGCGCACGGTGTCCGCGTCGGCGGGGGCGCACTGGTACTGGGCGACGACGGCGAAGGCCATGGGTTCCTCCGGTCTCGGGAACGGCGGTGGACCCGCTGATTCCAGCACGCCCGCGACGCCCGGCGGCCAGTGCGACACGCAGCGGATGCCCGGCGGCCGGGCGGCGCGAGGCCGCGCAGGTGACGAGGACTGAGCGGCGGCTCCAGATGGGCGGCCGACGTCCTGCGCCAAGGGGGGCACCCTCACGCTTACCGTCCAGTAATATCCGGCGCGGCACCGGGCCGCGCCGCCGGAGGTATCGCCGGTGCCGTGGCGCCGGCAGCTCGCCCGGTGCGAGGAGGGCCCGGGCGGCAGGCGCCCGGGCGAGGAGGGACGGTCATGACGGAACGCATCGAGGTCGGGGACAAGGCCGAGGACTTCGCCCTGCCCGACGAGACCGGCGCCACTCGCCGGCTCGGCGAGCTGCTGGCCGACGGACCGGTGGTGCTGTTCTTCTACCCGGCCGCGCTCACCCCCGGCTGCACCGCCGAGGCCTGCCACTTCCGTGACCTCGCCGCCGAGTTCGCCGCCGTCGGCGCCCGGCCCGTCGGCATCAGCGGCGACACCGTCGACAAGCAGCAGGAGTTCGCCGGCCGGCACGGCCTCGGCATGCCGCTGCTCTCCGACGCCGACGGCATGGTCCGCGAGCGGTTCGGCGTCAAGCGCGGGTTCTCCCTCGCCCCCACCAAACGTGTCACCTTCGTGATCGCCCAGGACCGCACGGTGCTGGAGATCGTCCGCAGCGAGCTGCGCATGAACACCCACGCCGACCGGGCTCTTGCCGCCCTGCGCACCCACAAGGGCTGAACAGCGCCCGCCCCGCGCCGGCTGCTCCGTAACGTTCCCGCGCTTGATGTGCCGGGGCAATCGGAACATCCTGGGGCGTATGAAGCATGGCGCCGCCGTGGCGGTCATCGACGCCCTGGGCACGGTGACGGGGTGGAGCGAGGGCGCGCGGCGGCTCACCGGCCGTCCGGCCGCGGACGTCGTGGGCCGGCCCGCGACCGAGTTGCTCGCCGAGGACATCCCGGACCACACCCTCGCCGCGCGGGCCGGCACCGTCGTGCTGCGGCACCGTGACGGCCACCGTATCGAGCTGACCGTCACGGCCTGCCCCGTCGCCGGAGCCGACGGGCGGCCCACCGGCTTCGTCGTCACGGCCGGCCCGGCCGGCCCGCCCGGCACCCCCCTGGCTGCCGAGGCCTTCGAGCAGGCCTCCATGTCCATGTCGGTCTTCGACCTCCAGCAGCGCTATCTGCGCCTCAACGACACCGCCTGCAAGGTCATGGGCGTCCCCGAGGCCGCGCTGACCGGCCGCTTCTTCCCGGACACCGTGGAGGACGCCGAGTACAACCGGGGCTTCCTGCGCCATCTCAAGGAGGTCGCCGAGACCGGGCGGCCCATCCGCTACGAGAGCTTCGCCGGCGCCCCCGCACTGAACCGGGAGCATCTCTGGAGCATCGAGATGTGGCCGCTGCGCGCCGCCTCCGGCGAGCTGACCGGGGTCGCCATGGCGGCCCTCGACAGCACCGAGCAGTACTGGGCCCGGCGCCGCCTCGCCCTGCTCAACGAGGCGGCCACCGGCATCGGCACCACCCTGGACGTGGTGCGCACCGCCGAGGAACTGATCGACATCCTCGTCCCGCGCTACGCCGACTTCGCCAGCGTCGCCCTGCTCGACTGGGTGCTCGGCGCGGACGAGCCGCCCATGATCCCGGACGCCGGTGTCGTCCTGCACCGCATCGCCCACGGCTCGACCTGCGAGGGCAACCCCGGCGCGGCGGTCCGTATCGGCGAGACCGAGGTCTATCTGACGGACTCACCGCCCGCCCGCGCCCTGCGCGAGGGCCACGCGGTGCTCAGCCAGGCCGGTGAGCCGGAGTTCGTCGAATGGCTCGCGGAACGCAACGCGCGCTCGCCGGAGGGCCGCCCCTATCGGCAGGGCGTCCACTCCCTGATCGCGGTGCCCCTGCGGGCCCGCGGCACCACCCTGGGCGTCGCGGTCTGCGTCCGCATGGCCCACCCCGACGACTACGGCCCCGACGACGCCGTCTTCGCCGAGGAACTCGGCAGCCGCGCCGCCGTCTGCATCGACAACGCCCGCCGCTTCGCCCGCGAACGCACCACCGCCCTCGCCCTCCAGCACAGCCTGCTGCCCAGAGGCCTGCCAGGACAGGTCGCGGTCGAGGTGGCCCACCGCTATCTGCCCTGCGGATCGCTGGCCGGCATCGGCGGCGACTGGTTCGACGTCATCCCGCTCTCCGGCGGCCGGGTCGGCCTGGTCGTCGGCGACGTCGTCGGCCACGGCATCCAGTCCTCGGCCACCATGGGCCGGCTGCGCACGGCCGTACGCACCCTCGCCGATGTCGACCTGCCACCCGATGAACTCCTCACACACCTGGACGACCTGGTCACCCACCTGGCCGGCGGGGACTGCGGCGAGGAGGTCGCCGAACTCGGCGCCACCTGCCTGTACGCCGTCTACGACCCGGTCTCCCGCCGGCTCAGCCTGGCCGCGGCTGGCCACCCGGCCCCGGCCGTGGTCCTGCCCGGTGGCACCGCCGAGTCCGTCCCCATGAGCGCCGGTCCACCCCTCGGCGTCGGCGGGCTGCCGTTCGAGGCGACGGAACTGGAACTGCCCGAGGGATCCGTCGTCGCGCTCTACACCGACGGCCTGGTCGAGGACCGCGACCGGGACCTCGATGGAGCGACGGACGAACTGCGCCGCGCCCTCAGCGCACCCGCCGCCTCCCTCGAGGCCCTGTGCGACAGCGTCCTCAAGGCCGTCCTGCCCGACCAGCACAGCGACGACGTCGCCCTGCTGCTCGTACGCACCCGCGCCCTCGGCGCCGACCGGGTCGCCACCTGGGACGTCCCGCCCGACCCCGCCCAGGTCGCGGCCTTCCGGCAGGCGGCCGGCGAGCAACTGACCGCCTGGGGGCTGGACGAGGCCGCCTTCATCACCGAACTCGTCGTCAGCGAACTCGTCACCAACGCCATCCGCTACGGCGAACCGCCCATCCAGCTCCGCCTGATCCGCGACCGCGCGCTCATCTGCGAGGTCTCCGACGCCAGTTCCACCTCACCGCACCTGCGCCGGGCGCACGCCTACGACGAGGGCGGCCGCGGACTGCTGCTGGTCGCCCAGCTCACCCAGCGCTGGGGCAGCAGACAGACCGGCCGGGGCAAGACGATCTGGGCCGAGCAGGCACTGCCCGACACCTGATCACCGCAGACGGCAGCTGATCACTGGAGGCGGAACTCGTGATTCCGGACCGCTGCCCGAGCCGCCATCGGTCCCGCCACCGGTCACGGCACCGGCCCGGCACCGCCGCTCACTTCTCGCCGTCGGCCGCGACCTGCGCCAGGGTACGGCCGGTGCGCACGGAGCGGGCCCGCCGGGGATCGGGGGTGCCATGGCCGTCCGACCGGGCCGGCCCCTTGCGCACCAGCAGCCACGCCTCCTCCTCGTCCGCACCGCCGCGGAACCGGGTCAGCGCATACTCCCCGTGCAGCTTCGTCCCCCGCAGCCGGAACGTGGCGTGCCCGCCCTCCAGGGACTCCGCGAACTCCACCGGCCGACCCCTGCGGTCGTGGCTGAGCGGCTCATAGGTCCCGCGGTCCCACACGATCACCGTGCCACCGCCGTACTCGCCCTTCGGGATCACGCCCTCGAAGTCCTCGTACTCCAGCGGATGGTCCTCGGTCGGCACGGCCAGCCGCTTGTCCCCGGGGTCGGTGGACGGCCCCTTCGGGATCGACCAGGACTTCAGGACGTCCTCGACCTGCAGCCGGAAGTCGAAGTGCATCCGCCGCGCGTCATGGATCTGCACCACGAAATGCGGCTCGTCGCCCCGGGCCCCGGGCTCCTGCCCCGACGGCTCACGGGTCCGCTCGAAGTCGCGCTTGCCACGGTACGTCCGCAGCCGGTCCTCCGCAGCCACGTGCGGCTCCTTCCGTGCGTCCGGGTCCTGGGCCCCGAGTACCCCGCACCGGCCGTTCAGCCCGCGATGCCGTCCAGCTCGGCGACCGCGTCCTGCGGCAGCACCAGGCTCGCGGCGGCGATGTTCTCCCGCAAGTGCTCCGGCGAGGAGGTACCGGGGATGAGCGCGATGTTCGGCGACCGGCGCAGCAGCCAGGCCAGCGCCACCTGCTGCGGCGACGCCTCCAGCCGGGCGGCGACCTTCGCGAGCGTCTCCGACTGCAGCGGGCTGAAGCCGCCGAGCGGGAAGTACGGCACGAAGGCGATGTTCTCCGCGGCCGTGCGCTCCACCAGCGCGTCGTCCTGCCGGTTGGCCAGGTTGTACAGGTTCTGCACGCACACCACCGGCGCGATGGCCAGGGCCTCGTCGAGCTGCGCTGCGGTTACCGTGCTGAGCCCCAGGTGCCGGACCAGCCCCCGCTTCCGCAGCTCGGCCAGCGCGCCGAACTGCTCGGCCAGCGAGTCCCCGTTCGGGGCGTCCACATCACCCACCCGCAGATTGACGACGTCCAGGGACTCCACACCGAGGTTCCGCAGATTGTCGTACACCTGCGCCTTCAGGTCCTCGGGATGGCGCGACAGGACCCAGCTGCCGTCGGCTCCCCGGCGGGCGCCGACCTTGGTGACGATGTGCAGGTCCTCGGGGTAGGGGTGCAGGGCCTCCCTGATGATCTCGTTGACGACCACGGGCCCGTAGAAGTCGGCGGTGTCGATGTGCGTGATGCCCGCCTCCACCACCGCGCGGAGCACCGCCACGGCCCGGTCGCGGTCCTTCGGCGGGCCGAAGACATGCGGCCCGGCCAGCTGCATGGCGCCGTAGCCGACGCGGGTCAGGGCCAGACCGTCGGCCGGGGTGATCGTGCCGCCGCGTTGTGCAGTCATGTCGTACCTCACGCAGATGCTCAGGGTGTCCGGGCCGCCGGGGGCTTCCCGCGGCCTCGCTCTCCACCTTGCGCCCCACACGTCCGCCGAGGCAGTACCCCGGTGATCCTGGGAGTGGCAGGGCCAGTCACCGCCGCCCGGGCGGCCGTACCGTGGGGCCATGGACGGATCGAACGCGCTCGGCGAGTTCCTGCGCGCCCGCCGGGCGCTGGTGCGGCCCGAGGAGGTGGGCCTGCCCGGCGAAGGACTGCGCCGGGTGCCGGGGCTGCGCCGCGAGGAGGTCGCGATGCTGGCCGGCATCAGCTCCGACTACTACCTGCGGCTGGAGCAGGGCCGGGACCGCAACCCGTCCGTGCAGGTCATCGAGGCCATCGCCCGCGTGCTGCGGCTCGACGCCGACGCCACGGCCCACCTCGTCGGCCTCGCCCAGGACCGGCCCAGCCCCGGCGTACGGTCCGCGCGCCGTACCCGGCAGGTGCCGGCGAGCCTGCTCCAGCTCATCGACGGCTGGCCGCGCAACCCCGCCTACGTCCAGAACCGCTACACCGACTGCCTGTCCGCCAACGCCCTCGCCACCGCACTCACCCCGAACTACCGGCCCGGCGTCAACATCCTGCGGGCCGTCTTCCTCGACCCGGCCGAGCGCGAGCTGCGCCGGGACTGGGAGGACCTCACCGAGGAGGGCGTGGCCGTGCTGCGGTCCGAGGCCGGGGCGGACGCGGACGATCCGCGGCTGCGCGACCTGGTCGGCGAGCTGTCCCTGCGCAGCGAACGCTTCCGCACCCTGTGGGCCCGGCACGAGGTACGGCCCCGCCGCGGCCGGGTGAGCCATCTGACCCATCCGCAGGTCGGCGACCTCGACCTGCAGTCGACCAAGCTGTCCGTGGACGGCACCGACGGACTCATCCTGGTCGTCTTCCACGCCGGGCCCGGCAGCCGCAGCGCCGAGCTGCTGGACATCCTCGGCAGCCTTGCCGCGCCCCCGGGCGACGGCGCCGGGCAGGGCGGGGCGCGGGAGCGGATCGAGGAGCAGTAGGGCCCGCGGCCGGCTCAGAACTCCTCGTGCCGCTCGGGATCGCCACCGAGCCGGCGCGGAGCGCGGCGGGTGATCGCCGCCAGCTGGTCGGAGTCCAGCGTGAAGCCGAAGACGTCCAGGTTGGCGCGCTGCCGGCCCGGATCCGCCGACTTCGGAATGGGCAGCGCACCCATCTGGATGTGCCAGCGCAGCAGCACCTGGCCCGGTGTCACCCCGTGCGCCGTGGCGATCCGCTCCACCGCGGGGTCGTGCAGCAGCCCGCTGCCCCGGCCCAGCGGGCTCCAGCTCTCGGTGACGATGCCCAGGTCCGCGTGGAAGGCGCGCAGCTCCTCCTGCGGGAACAGCGGGTGCAGCTCGATCTGGTTCACCGAGGGCAGCACACCGGTCTCCTTCTCCAGCAGCGTGATGTGCTCCGGGGTGAAGTTCGAGACACCGATCGAGCGGACGAGCCCGTCCTCGCGCAGCTTGATCATCGCCTTCCAGGAGTCGACGTACTTGCCGACCCGGGGATTGGGCCAGTGGATCAGATACAGGTCCACGTACTCCAGGCCGAGCCGCCGCCGGGACTCCTCGAAGGAGGCGAGCGTCTCCTCGTAGCCGTGGTGGCGGCCGGGCAGCTTGGTGGTCACGACCAGCTCCTCGCGCGGAACGCCGCCGCCGGCTATGCCCCGCCCGACACCGGTCTCGTTGCGATAGTTCGTCGCGGTGTCCACCAGCCGGTAGCCGAGGCCGAGCGCGGAGCGTACGGCCCGCTCGACCGCCGTGTCATCGAGCGGCCAGGTGCCGAGGCCGATGGCGGGGATCGTCGTACCGTCGTTGAGCGTGTGCGCCGCAATACCGTTCACGATGGGACCTTCCCTCGACTGTGTCGTCCCTCCAGCCTCACGGATAGGGTGAGCGGTGATCAAGCGGACGGGTGGGGAGAGGGCAGCGGACGGCATGGGCGGCGGCACGGAGCGGGGCGGCGGGGGCGGCGGACGGCCCACCTCACGGGATGTCGCCCGGCTCGCCGGCGTCTCGCACACCGCCGTCTCCTTCGTCTTCAACGGCCGCGCCGAGGGCAACCTCTCGCCCGCCACCCAGGAGCGCATCCGGCAGGCCGCCGCCCAGCTCGGCTACCGGCCCGACCCGGTCGCCCGCGGCCTGCGCCGCCGTCGTACGGCCGTGATCGGGCTGGTCACCGACGAGATCGCCTCCTCCCCGTTCGCCGGGCGGCTGCTGCGCGGCGCGATGGAGACCGCCTGGGACAGCGACCACCTCGTGCTCACCGTGGACTCCGGCGGGGACCCGGCCAAGGAGGACGCGGCCGTCGCCGAACTCCTCGACCGGCGCGTCGACGGCATCATCTACGCGGCCATGTCCCTGCGCCGGGTCCGGATCCCCGAGGGCCTGCACCGCACCCACTCCGTCCTCGCCAACTGCCTGCCCGAGGACGACTCGCTGCCGGCCGTCATCCCGGCCGAGCGGGCGGGCGGGCGCAGCGCCGCGCGACTGCTGCTGGAGGCCGGGCACCACCGGCTCGCCCTGGTCGGCGGGCAGGACGACATCGCCTCCGTGGAGCGGCTGCGCGGCTTCCGGGACGCCCTGCGCGCCGAGGGCGTCACCGTGCCCAGGGAATGGGTCGTACGCACCGGAGGCGAGATCACCGGCGGCTACGAGGGCGCGACCCGGCTGCTCGACGGCACCGACCCGCTGCACCGGCCCACCGGGATCTTCTGCTACAACGACCGGGTCGCGGCAGGCGTGCTGCATGCCGCGACCCGGCTCGGGATCGCCGTACCCGGCGAGTTGTCCGTGGTCGGCTACGACGACCAGGAACACATGGCCGCCTTCCTCACCCCGGCGCTGACCACGGTCGCGCTGCCGCACCGGGCGATGGGCGAGGCGGCGGCCCGGCTGCTGCTCGACGCCATCGACACCGGCCGCACCCCGCCCGCCACGGTACGGCGGCTCGCCTGCCCCGTGGTCAGCCGCGCCTCGGTGGGACCTGCTCCCACCCGCTGACCTCGGCGTCCCCGTCGACCACCAGCTCGGCGACGTCGTCCGGGCGGCGATAGACCCGCTCGGTCACCATCGCCCGGTCCGCGACGAAGAGTTCCAGGAGCGAGCCGTCCACGAGGACCCGGACGGTGAGGGACGGGCCGGACGGCACCCGCACCGTGATCGCCGCCGCGCCCTCGGCGCCCGTGCGGGGCCAGCCGCCGCGGTCCAGGACGACGATGCCCGTCGCCGGGTCCAGCCGGACGGTGAGCGCCCGGTCGGCCGCCCGCAGCAGAGTGACGGCCGTACGTCCGCGGGCGGTGACGGTGAGGTCGTACGACGCCGGGAGCGGCACCCGGCCCGGCGCCGTCGCGAACGGATCGGGCGCGCGCAGGAGTTCCAGCTCCGGAGCCGGTGTCACCCGCAGCGAGCCGTCCGGACCGACGTCGACCACCCTCGGCGCGGTCAGCGTGCCCGCCCAGCCCGCCGCCAGCACCTCCGGTGTCTCCCGCGCCTCCCACGACCAGCCCCACATCAGGGCCCGCCCGGGCTCCTGACGGACCGCGGGCGCGTAGAAGTCCCGGCCCTGGTCCAGCCGGCCCCCGGTGCGGGCGGTGAACCGCAACCCGCCCTCCGCTTCCGCCTCCAGACGGCCCGTCAGATACGCGGTCGAGCAGGGTGCACCGTCCCACAGGGACACCACCAGCACCTGCGCACCGCCGCCGCTCGCCTCGTAGAGCTGCGGGCACTCCCAGCCGACCGCCTTGTCGCCGAAGGCGTCGGCGGCGACCGGGTCGTGGCCGTTCAGCAGGACGCCGGCGAACCGCCACCGGGTCAGCTCCGAGCAGTCGTACAGCAGCACCGACGGAGTGCCGTCGGCATGACCCGCTCCGACCAGTGCCCAGCGCCGGCCGGCGTACCGGAAGAGGAACGGATCACGGAACATCACCACGTCGAGCCCGGCGGGCGGCGCCGCGACCACCGGCTCGGGCAGCGGACGCCACTCCACGAGCCGCTCGTCGCCCGGATCCGCCGCGCGGGCCAGGCAGATGGTGCCGAGACCGGTGTGGGTGTGGTCGACACCGGTGTACACGGCCGTCGGGACGCCGTCGTCGTCCACCACGCAGCCCGACCAGCAGCCTGCCTCGTCGGGGCCGCCCGGCGTCGGGGTCAGGGCGATCGGATGGTGCTCCCAGTGCGCCAGGTCGGGGCTGGAGACATGCCCCCAGTGGACGTTCGCGTGCACCGGAGCGGCAGGATTGTGCTGGTAGAAGAGGTGATGGCGGCCACGCCAACGGAACGGCCCGTTCGGGTCGTTGACCCAGCCCGCGGGCGGACGGACCCGGAAGCGGGGAGCGGCCGGGTCCGGGGTGGGGCGTGCGGGGCTCAACGGTTGACTCCTGCGGAGGTGATGCCCTCGCGCAGAGGGCGCTGGCCGACGACGAACACGGCGACGGCGGGGATCATCGACAGGACGACACCGGCGAGTACGACGGAGATGGAGCCGGTGCCCAGATTGCCCTGCAGGGAGACCAGGCCCAGGGGGAGCGTGTAGTTCTGGCCGGAGGTCTCCAGGATCAGCGGGCGGAAGAACTCGTTCCAGTGGTAGTTGAAGGCCAGTACGCCGACGATCGCCAGGCCCGGCCTGGCCAGCGGCGCGTACACGGACCGGAAGATCCGCCAGGGCCCCGCTCCGTCGAGCATCGCCGCCTCGCCGAGGTCCTTCGGCATGCCGAGGAAGTACTGCCGCATCAGGAAGGTGCCGAACGCGGTCGGAAACGCCGGAATGATCAGACCGAGCAGCGTGTCGGTCAGACCCATCGACTTGAGCACCAGGAACACCGGAACGATCGTGACCTGGAGGGGGACCATCATGGTCGCCAGGACCAGACCGAACAGCGGCTTCTTGAACCGGAAGTCGAGCCGGGCGAACGCGTAACCGGCGAGCCCCGCGGTGATCATCTGGCCGATCGCGATCAAAGCGGTCACGAGGGTCGAGTTGAGCGCGAGCAGCCACACATCGATCTGGTCGAAGACACCGCGGTAGGCGGCCGTGCTCGGATGGGACGGAATGATCTGCGGCGGCAGGTTGAACGAGTCCGCCGGGGTGCGCAGCGAGGTGGAGACGGTCCACACGACCGGGCCGAGCGTGAGCAGGGCGCACACGGTCAGCCCGGCGATCCGCGCCCACGGCCCGAGCGAGTACCGGGCGCGCCCGAGCGTGAATCGGGAGCGGCTGAGGGGCAGGGTTGCTTGGCTCAAGGGGATCACCCGGCTCACTGGTAGTGGACGAAACGCCGGCTGAGCCGGAACTGGACGGCGGTCACCGCCATGATCAGCACGAACAGCAGCACGCCCACCGCGGACGCCTCGCCGAACCGCAGCTGCTCGAAGGCCTTCTCGTAGATGACCATCACCACCGTCCGGGTGGAGTCGCCGGGACCGCCGTCGGTGAGCACATACGGCTGCTCGAAGACCTGCAGGGCGTTGATGATGCCGACCACCGAGGCCACGAGCAGGGTGGGGGAGAGCAGCGGAAGGGTGATGGCGAGGTGCTTGCGCAGCCCGCTCGCGCCGTCGAGGGCGGCCGCCTCGTGGATCTCCTTCGGGATGTTGTTCAGTCCGCCCACGAACAGCAGGAAGGAGAAGCCGAACTGCTGCCAGACGTACACGATGATCACTGTGGCCATCGCGCCGTGCTCCGAGGTCAGCCAGGGCACGGGAGCGATCCCGAACAACCCGATCAACCAGTTGATCACCCCGAAGTCCTGGTTGAACAAGTACTTCATGACGACCGAGATGGACGCCGCGGACAGCACGAGCGGGAAGAAGAACGCCGAGCGGAAGACCGATCGCAGCCAGCCCGGCATCCGGCCGTTCAGCGTGAGCGCGAGTGCCAACGCGATCAGCAGCTGCGCCGCGACCGCGAACACCATGAAGACGAGCGTGTTGCGGAAGGACACCAGCATGGTCGAATCGGTGAACACCTCGCGGTAGTTGGCCGTTCCGGCGAAACCGGGCGAGTCGATCACGTTCCAGTGGAAGAGGCTCAACACGACCGAGCCGATGATCGGTACGACCGTGAAGACCACGATCCCGACCACCGTCGGGGCCAGGAACAGCGCCGCCAGCAGCCGTGAGCCCCGCTCGCGCGCCGGGCGCCGGACGGCCGCCACGGGCGGGGGCGCGGCCTGGGGCGACACGGTGGCGATCCGGGTGTCCGTCGTGTCCGTCGTGTCCGTCATACGTCACGCTCCATGGCCTTCTCCAGATCGCCCTGCATCCGCCGTAGCGCGGGCCTGACCGAGCTGGGGCTCGCCAGGGCCGTCCCGGTGTGCTTGAGCAGCACCTGGGTCACCTCGGCGACCTGCGGCGGGGCCGGGATGGGTCCGGTGTCGGGGAACTTGTCGAGGGTGTCGTAGAAGACCCGCCAGTGCGCCGGGCCGGTCTCCCGGTAGCGGGCCGCCGTCAGCATCGAACGGCGGGCCGGGGTGGTCTGGTTGGTCGAGAACAGCTCGGTCAGGGTGTCCAGCCGGGCCGAGTACTTGATGAACTCCCAGGCCGCGTCCCGCTTCTTCGATGTGCGCAGCAGCGCGTAACCCGCCGCGCCGAACTGGTGCCGCTGGGTGCGCCAGCGCGGGAAGTAGCGCACGTCGAAGGCGTCGTCGCGCATGCCCGCCAGATGCAGACCGCCCGCCCAGAAACCGCCGGCGGGCGTGACGCCGACCCGGCCGGTGGAGAACACCCCGATGAGGTTCTGGCCGTTGCCGCCCTCGGGCCGTGTGCACAGCCCCTCCTGGATCAGGGCGGTGAGATAGTCGTACGTCTCCTCGACCCGGCCGTCCGTGGCCTGCGGGGTCGTCCAGCGGAAGCCGCCCCCGCGCCCCTGCCGCTGCGCCGGCGGATAGAAGCCGTCCCACAGCCAGTTGCCGCCCGGCGCCTTGGACTCGGCGAGCAGGTTGGTGCCGTTCGCGAACAGCCAGGGCACCACCCCGCCCCACAGCCGGTTCGTCCAGAAGTACGGCGTGAAATGGGAGTCGTTGGCCTTCTTCATCCGGCGCAGCAGCGCGGTGAAGTCGTCCCGGGTCCAGTCGTCCGCCGGCAGGTCCGCGCCCGCGCGCTGGACCACTCCCGTGTTGAAGTACATGTCGGCCGCGTTGAACTCGATCGGCAGCTGATACAGGCTGCCCTCGTACATCATCGACTCCACCAGCGAGGGATGGACGTCGGCGAAGTACTCCTTCAGCTCCGCCGCGTCCCGCTTCACCCAGCGGTCCAGCGGCACACCCAGGTGCCGGGCGAACAACTGCACGCCCTCGGTGGCCACATAGACCAGGTCGGGCGCGGTGCCCGCCGCGATCTGCGTGAGGATCTTGGCGAAGAAGTCCGGCCAGTCCACGGCCTGTACCGCGTTGACGCGGACCTTGATGTCGGGGTGCAGCGCACGGAAGCCCGCGACCAGGGCGCGGACCCCGGCCGGGGAGAACGCGGAGCCCAGGGTCGCGACGACCAGCGAGCCGTCGTCTCGGCCGGGAATGTCATTGCCGGTGAGCCGGTCCCAGCCGGCGGCGGTACCGGCGAGCGCCGCGGCCCCCGCGCCGTAGGCGCCGTAGCGCAGCAGTGCGCGGCGGGAGAGATGCGAGTCGGTCATCCAGAGTGCCTAACTCGTGTTAGCAAACGTGAGATGACCCAGATGATGAGAAGCGTGTTACGTCCCTGTCAAGGTGCGGGGACGCTTGACCTTTAACGAGTTAGGTCTACAGTCCTGGTCCCATGGATCATCACGAGAGGGACGATGCGTGATGCGTGGCCCGACCAGAAGAGCCCTGTTCACCACGACCGCCGCGGGAGCCGGCGCGGCGCTGCTGCCGGCGCTCCCCGCAGGCGCTGAGCCGAGTGCGAGGCCCAAGCCGGCGCGGAACTGCCTGAGTTACCGGGCCGGTTACCACTTCACGGTCCCCGACCAGTGGAAGAACGACCCCCAGCGCCCCGTCTGGATCGACGGCGAGTACCACTACTACTACCTCTACAACGCCGACTATCTCGACGGTGGCGAGGTGGGCACCGCCTGGCGCCTGGCCACCAGCACCGACCTGGTCTCCTTCACCGACCGGGGGATCGCCGTGCCCAAGGACACGACCGTCAACGGCGATGTCTGGTCGGGCTCGGCGGTGGTCGACAGCGCCGACACGGCCGGTTTCGGCGCGGGCGCGGTGATAGCCGTCGTCACGATGTCACCCGGCGGCGGCACCGACCGTCAGGCGCAGTTCCTGTACCACTCCGCCGACGGCGGCCGCACTTTCGCGAACTACGGCACCGACCCCGTCCTGGCCGGCCCGGGCGTGGGGGCCGACTTCCGTGACCCCAAGGTCATCAGGGACGAGGACCACGACCGCTGGCTGATGGCCCTCGCCGAACGCGACAAGATCGGCTTCTACCGGTCGGCCGATCTCAAGTCCTGGACGTATGCGGGCGGTTTCGTCAAGGACGGCATCGGTGTGTTCGAGTGCCCCGACCTGTTCCGGATCACCGCCGACGACGGCACGCAGAAGTGGGTGCTGGGCGCGAGCGCGGACGGCACGGGGTCGGGACAGCCCAACACCTTCGCCTACTGGACCGGTTCCTTCGACGGCACTTCCTTCACCGCCGACTCCGGCGATCCGCAGTGGCTGGACCACGGCTGGGACTGGTACGCGGCGGTCACCTTCGAGAAACGGCAGGCGGACGGATCCCCGGACCCGGCCGCGCGCTACGCCCTCGGCTGGCTGAACAACTGGGCCTACGCCCACACCACACCCACGATCGACGCGGACGGCTTCAACGGCACCGACTCCGTCGTCCGCGAGATCACGCTCAAGAAGTCCGGTTCCGGCGGCTACTACCTGGCCTCCCGGCCGGTCGCCGCACTCGACTCCTACGTCTCGCGCACCGTGAACCTCGGCGACCTCACCGTCGACGGTACCCGCCTCCTCGACCACACCGGGATCTCCTACGAGCTGACGACGGAGATCACCTGGTCCCAACTCACCGGAGCGGGCGTGCAGTTGCGCCGCTCACCCGACGGTGGGCGGCACATCGACGCCGGGTTCTGGAACGACTACGTCTTCCTCAACCGGCGGGGGACCGTCAACCCCGACACCAGCGGCAACCGGCAGGAGAGCCGCAGCCCGTTCGATCCGAGCGCCGGACGGGTGAGGCTGCGCATCCTGGTGGACCGCACCTCCGTCGAGATGTTCGTGGACGACGGCCGGTATGTGCACTCCAGCGAGGTGTTCCCCTACCTGGTGGACGACCGGCTGGCGCTGTTCTCGGCCGGCGGCA
Source organism: Streptomyces sp. NPDC052101 (assembly GCF_040680235.1). Taxonomy (NCBI): domain Bacteria; kingdom Bacillati; phylum Actinomycetota; class Actinomycetes; order Kitasatosporales; family Streptomycetaceae; genus Streptomyces; species Streptomyces sp. NPDC052101. The sequence goes on along the minus strand of NZ_JBFAWH010000010.1, from coordinate 244,654 downwards.
CGGCCGTGTTCGGGAACACGCTCATCCGGGAGTTCGCCGTGTGAGGCCCGCGGTGCCACGATCTTGGTGGAGCCGGTTCGGACGAGCACGGGAGCGCGCATGACGACGCACAGAGCCACCGCGGAGCAGACGGAGCGGGTCGAGGGCGTGGAGGTGAAGCCGGCTGCCGGACACATCGGGGCCGACATCACCGGCGTCGATCTCGCCGGGCCGCTGGACGACGCCGTGGTGGCCCTGATCCGGCGGGCCGTGCTGCGCTGGAAGGTGGTGTTCTTCCGCGGGCAGGAGCTGGACCACGCCGCTCATCTCGCCTTCGCCCGCCGCTTCGGCGAACCGGTCGCGCTGCCACGCCGCGGTCCGCACTCGCCGCCGGACTTCCCCGGGGTCGAGACGACCGCCGACCTGCTGGAACTGGCCGGACAGTACGGCATGGAGCGCGACGAGTGGCTGCACCGGCGCCACCACACCCTGCTGCGCGGCTGGCACTGCGACCACGGCACCCGGATCGACCCGCCGGCCGCGACCATCCTGCGCGCCGAGACCGTCCCGCCCTACGGCGGCGACACCACCTGGGCCAATCTGGCCGCCGCCTACGCCGGTCTGTCGGCACCGGTCCGGGCCTTCGTGGACGGGCTGTGCGCCGAGCACCGGCTCGGCGTGGGCTACCAGCCCCGGCCCGGCGACGACGCGTTCGCCCGGCGCCTCCTGGACAGCCAGGTGGCCTCCCTGCACCCCCTGGTGCGGGTGCATCCGGAGACGGGGGAGCGGGTGCTGTTCGTCAACGGCTACTACGTGGAGGAGATCGCCGGCCTCTCCCGTCCGGAGAGCACGGCGATCCTGCGGATGCTGCTGGAGCAGGCGGTCCGCCCCGAGTACACCGTCCGCTTCCGCTGGGAGCCGGGCAGCGTCGCCTTCTGGGACAACCGGGCCACCATCCACCTCGCTCCGAGCGACCACGCCCACGCCGGCTCGCCCCGGATCATGCACCGGGTGATGCTCCAGGGTGATGTGCCGGTGGGCGTGGACGGCAGGGCGTCGCAACCGGTCGTCGGTACGGAGGCCGGCCGCTGGTGAACCGAGACATCGAGCGGCGGTGCGGGACCCCGGTCAGCCCGCAGGCTGCCACCCCAGCGCCGGGCCCAGCCTGGTCGCCATGTCCGTCAGGATCTGTATGTAGTCCTCGTGCTCGAAGGTGAACGGCAGCGCGAACGCCACCTCGTCCACCTCCCGGAACGCGGCATGCGCGTGCAGCTGTCCGGCGATCTCCTCCGAGGTGCCGACCAGGTCCGGGGCGAACAGCAGCCGGCCCGGTCCCTGCGGGGAGGTCGTGCGGGGCAGGCGCTGGGCCGCGTACGCCGTGTACCTGGCGCGCTGCTCCGGGGTCGCGGAGTCGGTGGGGATCACCACCAGCCCCTGCGAGACCCGGGCCGCCTCCCCGTCGGGATGACGGGCGCGGAACTCCCTGATGAGGGACAGCTGGATCTCAGCGAAGTCCCATGGCCCGTCCGGCTGTTCCGCCTTGACGACGCTGCTGGTGAGCAGGTTCATGCCGTGCTCGCCCGCCCAGCGCGCCGAGCCGGGGCTGCCGCCGCCGTACCACAGCCGCCGGCCGAGTCCGGGGGAATGCGGCTGGACCACGTCCGAGAACACCTCGAAGCCCTCGACCCCGCTGAAGTCGCTCGCGGGCTTGCCGCGCACCAGGTCCAGCAGTCGCCGCACCCGTTCGTGGCCGAAGTTCTCGGCCTCGGCGGTGTCCGGGTACAGGGCGTCCTTGACCTGCTCGAAGTGCATCGGCGGGCCCACGCTGACGCCCGGGTTCAGCCGGCCGCCGGACAGGATGTCCACCGTCGCGAGGTCCTCGGCGAGGCGCAGCGGGTTCTCCCAGCCGAGCGGGGTCACCGCGGTGCCCAGCTCGATACGGCGGGTGCGCTGGGAGGCGGCGGCGAGGACGGCGACGGGGGACGAGATGCCGTACTGCAGATGGCGGTGGCGCAGCCAGGCGCTGTCGAAGCCGAGCCGCTCGCCCAGCTCGATGATCTCCAGCGTGGACTCGTGGCCCCGCCCCGGCTGCGCCGGGTCGAACAGGCCGATGGTGAGGAAGCCCAGCTTGCGCAGCGGACGGGGCATGGACGGCACGGGCTCCTCCAGCGGTCGTACGTCGGTTCCGCCCTCGATTCTGGCAGGCGGATGTGACAACCGTGTGATCACTTCAGCGGGATGGTGATCTCGTCCTCGACCGGTGGATCGACCTCCTGCGCTCGGTTGCCGGTGGCGGCGAAGCAGCGCAGCCGCAGCTCCTCCGGAGCGACGTCCAGCCGCAGGAAGCACTTGAAGAACGGCGGGCTGTAGGTGGCCGAGCTGGGCGAGAACAGCCGGGTGTAGAGCTGGCGCACGGGCAGCCGGAAGCGGGACGTACGGTCCGGGCGGCCGCCGGTGCCCAGGAGGCTCGCGACCAGACGGGTGCGCCGGGTCACCCGGGCGTCCGGACCGGGCGCGCGGCCCGGCTTGATGCCGAGCCGTTCGGCGACGACGGCCATGGCCTCGGACTCGCTCAGGGTGAACAAGCGGGGCAGCCGCAGCCTGCGGCCGTACAGGCGGCTGTAGAAGGCGAGCGAGTCGCCGCGCAGCGGATAGCAGCGGAAGTCCCGCTCGGTGACGCCGCCGACCGACACCCGCGGGATGGTGTGCGTGGCGTGCATGAACGCCCCGCCGCCGCCCGCGACCACGTACTGGATGGTGCGGCCGTCCACGTCGACCGGGTAGCGCTGGTAGTTGTGGATGTCGCCGCCGATCGCGGCCACGTAGTGGTGTTCCGGGTCCCGCACGATCGCGTCCACCGTGCCGCCGCCCTCGATCTCGCACGGGTGGTGCTCGCCGTCGACGTACAGCGGCGACCCGGTGATCAGGATCTTCGGCTTCGGTCCCCGGGACACCTGGCGCAGCCAGGCGCCCTGTTCGGCGTCGATGGTGCCGAGCAGGCCGGTGTCGATGCCGACGATCCGGACCGGACCCGCGTCGATCGCCCAGTACGGCCCGGGCTGTGCGGCCTGTTGGCCGGGTGCCGACCGCAGGGCCCGCGCGGCGGCGAGCCGTCGCTCGTCGGTCGGACGGGGCCGGTGCCACAGCAGGGCGCGCCACCAGGCCCGGCTGAGGGGGCGCGGCCGGGGCTCGGGGCCGAGCGGCGGGGTGTCGGCGCAGAAGACCCGCATGAAGGCGCCGAGGTCCTCGTACCAGTCGTGGTTGCCCGGTATCGCGTATATCGGCGCCGGATAGTCCTGGTAGGGCCGGAAGAACTTGTCGCCGTAGTCCTGGGCGCTGCCCACCGGATAGATCACGTCGCTCGCGATCACCGCGAAGTCGGTGTCCTGACTCATCTTCAGAAAGCCTGGCACGACGGCGTACTGGGGGTCGTCGCCCTCGCCGGTGTCCCCGATGACCATGAAGGAGAAGTGGTCGGTGACCTCCTGCCGGATCACCTTGTCCGCCGGCGCCCCGGCCGTCTCCCGGCGCGCCACCCAGCGGGCTCTGGTGTGACCGGTCGGATCGCCGAACCAGGACGCCAGCACGCCGTTGCGGGCGATCCACAGGGTCCGTGGATTCAGCCACGACAGTTTCTCGACGTGGTCCGGCATCAACTGCTTGTAGGCGCCGGGCTCGGCCGAGCCCCAGCCGGCGCCCTGTGCGGTATCGCGTGAGGAGTCAGACACACCATGCACCGTAACAACGTGCCGGTCAGCGGCGGTTGGGGGGTCCGGTGCCCGGGCGTGTCGCCCGCGGGCCGGGGCTCGGTGTCCGTCCGGAACGCCCAAGGTGCCCACGAGCCGGGCTGCACACCGCGCTGGACGGATCGCACCGGTCGCTTGCGGATCGGAGGTGACCTGACAGCCGGGGAGCCGGGCGGGCGCCGCTACTCTGTGGTCCTCCTTCAGGACGGGGCAGGGCATGCAACTCGCGTTCGCCGGACGGGTCGTGGAGTGGCGGGGGCCGGCGCCGTACTACTTCGTCGCCGTGCCGGACGCGGAGTCCGCCGACATCCGTGACGTGGCCGCGCTGGCCAGTTACGGCTGGGGTGTGATCCCGGTCGAGGCCAGGATCGGCGCCACCGCCTTCACCACGTCCCTCTTCCCCAGGGACGGCGGCTACCTGCTGCCGCTCAAGGCCGCCGTGCGCCGCCCGGAGGCGCTGGAGGCCGGCGACGAGGTGACGGTGGCGATGACCGTACGGCTGTGAGCCGCCGGGCTGGACGGAGGTGAGCCCCGGTGGCTGCCGGTCGCAGGCCCCGTGTCCCGATCCCGCAGGCCCGTCGTACCGCCTACGCCTGCTCCGTGTTCCGCGCGGCGCCGGAGCCCGCGGGGCCGCCTGTGCGAGGTGCTGTTGTCGCCCGGCGCGGGGCGCCGGCCCGTCGGCGGCGACGTCACCTGCGACCTGCTGCGGCGCCAGGTGCGGTTTCCGCGCCGGGACTTGGGAGCGACCCGGCCCTGAGCCGTCTCATAGGGAAAACCCTCGATTGGCCGCAAGTGTGATGACATGGCCTGGTCAATCCTGTCATCCTCCGTGCGCACGTCGATCCTTCGCAACCCGCACACGGATCCACGGTCCGCACAGCTCAGCTCACCGGGCAGCAGACCGGTCTGCCCGTCTGTCACCGGCCGCGACCCGGCGGCCGCAGCAGGAGGAGTACGAGTGAGACCCCACAGACGCTTTCCCCACAAGCGCACCACCGTCGGAGCCGCCCTGGTCTCCACCGCGGCCTTCCTCGCCGTCGGCATGCAGGCGGCCCCGGCGATCGCCAAGCCCGCCGCTCCCCACCCCAGCCCGCTGCGCACCGGCGGCCTGGAGGCCAAGCTCAGTCCGGCCCAGCACCAGGCGCTGCTGACGAGCGCCCAGCAGCAGACCACCGCGACCGCCCGCACCCTCGGGCTCGGCGCGCAGGAGAAGCTGGTCGTCAAGGACGTCGTGAAGGACAACGACGGCACCCTGCACACACGGTACGAGCGCACCTACGCCGGCCTCCCCGTCCTCGGCGGCGACCTCGTCGTGCACACCCCGCCCGCCTCCCTGGCCAAGGGCACGGTGACCACGACCTACAACAACAAGCACAGGATCACGGTCGCCTCCACCACCGCGACCTTCACCAAGTCTGCCGCCGAGAGCAAGGCTCTGAAGGCCGCCAAGTCCCTCGCCGCCAAGAAGCCGACCACCGACAGCGCCCGCAAGGTGATCTGGGCCGGCAGCGGCACCCCGAAGCTCGCCTGGGAGACGGTGATCGGCGGCTTCCAGGACGACGGCACGCCCAGCCAGCTGCACGTCATCACCGACGCCGGCACCGGCAAGGAGCTGTACCGGTACCAGGCGATCAAAACCGGCATCGGCAACACCCACTACAGCGGGCAGGTCACGCTCACCACGACCCAGTCGGGCTCGACGTACACGCTGACCGACGGGGCGCGCGGCGGCCACAAGACGTACAACCTCAACCACGGCTCCTCGGGGACCGGGACGCTGTTCTCGCAGTCCAACGACACCTGGGGCGACGGCACCAACTCCAACGCCGCGACCGCGGGCGCGGACGCCCACTACGGCGCGCAGGAGACCTGGGACTTCTACAAGAACACCTTCGGCCGCAGCGGCATCAAGAACGACGGCGTCGGCGCCTACTCGCGCGTCCACTACGGCAACGCGTACGTCAACGCGTTCTGGGACGACAGCTGCTTCTGCATGACCTACGGCGACGGCTCCGCCAACAACGACCCGCTGACCTCGCTGGACGTGGCCGGGCACGAGATGACCCACGGTGTCACCTCCAACACCGCCGGCCTCGACTACACCGGTGAATCGGGCGGACTGAACGAGGCGACCTCCGACGTCATGGGCACCGGCGTGGAGTTCTACGCCAACAACAGCAAGGACGTCGGTGACTACCTCATCGGCGAGATGATCAACATCAACGGCGACGGCACCCCGCTGCGCTACATGGACAAGCCCAGCAAGGACGGCAGTTCGGCCGACTCCTGGTACTCGGGCGTCGGCGGCCTGGACGTGCACTACTCCTCGGGCCCGGCGAACCACATGTTCTACCTGCTGTCCGAGGGCAGCGGCACCAAGGTCATCAACGGCGTGACCTACAACAGCCCGACCTCCGACGGCGTCGCCGTCACCGGCATCGGCCGCGCCGCCGCGCTGCAGATCTGGTACAAGGCGCTGACGACGTACATGACGTCCAGCACCGACTACGCCGCCGCCCGCACCGCCGCCCTGAACGCGGCAGCCGCCCTGTACGGCGCCAACTCCACGCAGTACGCCGGAGTCGGCAACGCCTTCGCCGGCATCAACGTGGGCAGCCACATCACCCCGCCGAGCAGCGGAGTGACGGTCACCAGCCCCGGCAGCCAGACCTCGACCGTCGGCACCGCCGTGAGCCTGCAGATCCAGGCGAGCAGCACCAACAGCGGCGCGCTGTCCTACAGCGCCTCCGGACTGCCCGCGGGCCTGTCGATCAACAGCTCCACCGGCCTGATCACCGGCACGCCCACCACGGCGGGCACCTCCAGCACCACGGTGACGGTGACCGACTCCACCGGTGCGACCGGTACCGCGACCTTCAACTGGACGGTCAACCCCAGTGGCGGAGGCGGCTGCACCTCGGCCCAGCTGCTGAGCAACCCCGGTTTCGAGTCCGGGAGCACCGGCTGGACCGCCACCAGCGGAGTCATCACCACCGACAGCGGTGAGGCGGCCCACAGCGGCTCCTACAAGGCCTGGCTGGACGGTTACGGCTCCTCGCACACCGACACCCTGTCCCAGTCGGTGACCATCCCCGCGGGCTGCAAGGCGACCCTGACCTTCTACCTGCACATCGACACCTCGGAGACCACCACCAGCACGCAGTACGACAAGCTGACGGTGACCGCGGGTTCGAAGACGCTCGCGACCTACTCGAACCTCAACAAGGCCTCCGGCTACAGCCAGAAGTCCTTCGACCTGTCCTCGCTGGCGGGCTCGACGGTCACGCTGAAGTTCAACGGCGTGGAGGACTCCTCGCTGCAGACCAGCTTCGTCGTGGACGACACCGCCCTGACGACCGGCTGAGTCACCCCGCCTCGCGGCCCCGCACCCGAGCGGTGCGGGGCCGTGCCATGTCAGCTCAGCGGATCCAGCGTCAGATACGCCTGCTGCGGGCTGCCGTCGTGGACCAGCGACTCCTGGTTGCCGACGTCGTCGAAGGCGAACGCGTAGGCCTTGCCGTCGGCCATCTGGGCGTGCACGGCACCGGCGTACCGGTTGGTCACCGCGTCCTGGTAGAAGCCGGCCGTCGTGGTGTCCGGCTGGTTCGGGTTGATCAGCAGCGTGGAGCGGTTGTAACCGGCGCACAGGGTGCGGGAGATGGGGCCGCGAACGGTGTCGTTGGGCGCGTCGAGCAGCTTGTGACAGCCGAAGACGCTGTCCGCGTCGGGCTTCTGGAAGCTGGTGACGACCGCGCCCGAGGCGTTCGTGAAGTTCATGACGCCGCCCGAGACACGGCCGTAGTACTTGGTGTTCGGCTGGTCGGCGAACGGCGTGACGGTCAGTGTCGACGTCGTGTACTTCTGCCAGACCCGGTTGACGTAGTCGTCCATCACGTTGGCCGGCAGGGCGCCGGTCTCCACGCCGTACAGCGGCGACAGCGCGCGCAGCACCGTGCCGTCGGAGCGGGTCTGGATCAGGCCGGACCAGCCGCCCGACCGGCTCCGCAGCGCGTTGAAGAAGCCTGTGTAACCACCGGACTTCAGATGCCCGGTGCTGCTCACACTCCCGTCGGAGCGCTGCACCCCGACCGCGTACGGCGCCGAGACCATGTCCACCTGGGTGCTGTTCAGCCACAGCCCGGAGTCGTTGAGGGTGTACTCGGACCAGTTGAACAGGATGTTCCGGTTGGGGTCGGAGGGATTCTGCACCGCCGGCTGCACCAGGCCGCCGGTGGTCAGCCGGAAGTCGAGCTTCTGGCCGTAGGAGAAGTAGATCCGGCCGGAGAACTTCGGTATCCGGATCGTCTTCGACTGCCCGGGGGCCGGGCCGTCGATCGCCGCGTCCGGAGCGGGCGTCGGGGGGTTGCCGCCCGCCGGCCAGGCGTGGAAGGCGCCGCCCGCGTCGGCCCAGCCCTGCTGCCCGGAGGACAGCTGGGTGCCGAGGTCGTAGACATAAACGGGTCCGGAACGGCCCGAGTTGTTGGTGATCTTCAGCGGGATGGTGTCCGGTACGGCAGCGGCGGCGCGGTCCGGGGAGCCGAACGCGAGCACCGAGCCGGCCAGGGCCGCGGCGGCCGCCAGGGGCAGTGCCGGGCGCGTGCGTGTATGAGGCACTCTCCTACCTCCGTGTGGGGTCGGGGTCGTACGGATGTTGGTCCGTACCTGTTTGAGAGCGCTCTCAGACTCATGCCAAGGCGCGTGCATGTCAATGAGTTGAGCGGGGCGAAGTGGGCCGGGACGGCTCGGCGCCCGCCGCGAGCCGGACTCGGGCGGGCGCCGGACCCGGTGTCAGAACGTGCGCTTGAGCAGGTCCAGCAGAGCCGCCCAGTGCCGCTCGTCGGCCTCGTGGTCGTACGCGGGCGTGTCCGCCTGGGTGTAGCCGTGCCGGGCGCCCGGGTAGACCTCGCAGGCGTGCCGTACCCCGGCCGCGTTGAGGGCCTCCTCGAAGCGCGCGATCTGCTCCGGGGGCAGCGCGTGGTCGTTGTCGGCGTGCCCGAAGTACAGCTCCGCGGTGATGGCCGGGGCGCCGAGGTGCGGGCTGGTCGGCTCCTCGGTGGCGAGGGCGCCGCCGTGGAACCCGGCCACCGCCGCGACCCGGTCCGGATGCGCGGCCGCCGTCCACAGGCCCAGCCGGGCGCCCATGCAGTAACCGGTCACCGCGACCGGCCCCTCGGCCACCAGCCGGCTGTCGGCCAGCCACCGCAGATAGGCGCCCGCGTCCCGGCCGGCCAGGTCCGGTGTCAGCGAGGACACCACCGGGCCGAGCCGCTGCCATATGGTCGGATCGGCGCCGGGGTCGATGAACTCGGGCAGGTCGACGACCGGGGTCCGGCCGAGGCGGTAGAACACGTTCGGCACCAGCACGGTGTAGCCGGCGGCGGCCAGCCGGTCGGCCATCGACCGCAGGTGCGGACGCAGTCCGTAGGCGTCCTGGTAGAACAGCACGCCCGGACGGGGGCGTCCGTCGGCGGGATGGACGAGGTAGGCGTCGCAGACGCCGTCCTCGGTGCGGATGTCGACATCGTTTCCCTGGACATCGGTCATGGTGAGCAGACCCTCCCTCGGGGAATCGGCGTCGGACGGAGTCTGCCTCGACGCCACGGCTACGCCCATGCTGTCATGCAAGATCGGCAACCCCGCACCCGGTGCGCCGCGCGCTCACTCGAAGCGGCTGGTGTCCCCGGCGCCCCGCCGTACGATCTCCGCCTCGCCGCTGGAGAAGTCCACGACCGTCGTCGGCTCGGTGCCGCAGTCGCCCGAGTCGACCACCGCGTCCACCGCGTGGTCGAGCCGGTCCTTGATCTCCCAGCCTTGCGTCAGCGGCTCCTCCTCGTCCGGCAGCAGCAGCGTGCTGGACAGCAGCGGCTCGCCCAGCTCGGCCAGCAGCGCCTGGGTGACCACGTGGTCGGGGATGCGTACGCCCACGGTCTTCTTCTTCGGGTGCAGCAGCTTGCGCGGCACCTCGCGGGTGGCCGGGAGGATGAAGGTGTAACTGCCGGGCGTGGACGCCTTCACGGCGCGGAACACGTCGTTGTCCACCCGCACGAACTGGCCGAGCTGCGCAAAGTCCCGGCACATCAGCGTGAAGTGGTGCCGGTCGTCCAGGCGGCGGATGGAGCGGATCCGCTCCATGCCGTCCCGGCTGCCCAGCCGGCAGCCCAGCGCGTAACAGGAGTCGGTCGGGTATGCGATGAGTGCTTCCGAGCGCACCGCGTCGGCGATCTGAGCGATGCTGCGCGGTTGCGGGTTCTCGGGGTGCACGTCGAAGTACTTCGCCACCCGTCGAGCTTATGCCGTCCCCGGCACCCCACGCGCCCCCAGACGCCCACCGGCCCCACAGTCACCCATCACCGTCGGTCACCAACGTAATCGAGGGCAGTGACCGGGCGTTCATGCCCGTGTGTACGCCGCCATGCCGGTCACCGGGGTGTTGTGCCTGGTGGGAGCGGTACGTGCGGCGGCGGGGGTGCGCGGCGCCACGGCGAACGGGGCCGGACCGAGCCGCACCTGGCCGACCGCCTCGAATTCGCAGGAGTACTTTCGGGATTCGGGGGCATGCGACCCTGAGCCGTCCTGGGCATCCCCCCCGCCTCGGACGCGATGTCTCCGTCGGCAGCCCACCCCCCCGGGCCGCCGGCGGAGCCATGTCCGGCGCGGGAGCGCGTCGCGTCGGGTACCGTGTGCGGATCTGTAAGCCCAGGTCAACACGGAGACGAGGAGAGGGGCGCACGTGGCCGGCCGAGCGGACGGGGGCCCGGCGTTCCAGCAGCCGCACAGCGGCGACAGCGCCTGGGCGCAGGAGTTGCTGGACCATCTGCGGCCCGCCGGACGCGATCTGCGCCGGCTCGTCGCCTGGCTCGGCAGGACCGTGCAGGCGGCGGTGTGCCTCCAGGACGCGCGCGGCGCGCTCCTCGCCGGCGAACGCCTGCCACTCGACGCCGCCGTGGTCGCCGACGTCGCCGCCGGGCGGGTCTCCGCCGCGGCCCTCCAGGACGGCGTACGGCATGTGCGACTGGTCGCCATACGACACCCGGGACCTGGCCCGACAGCCGGAGCCGTCCTCGCCGTGGCACGCGCGACACCCTTCGACCGGCAGGCGGCGGACATCCTCGGCCACACCGCACCCGTACTGGAACTGCTGCTCCGGGAAAAGGAGTTGACAGAATCCGGCCGACGGCTGCGGCGGGCCACGGCCGATCTGCGGCTGGCGATCCTGCAACTGCTCATGGTGGAGGACACCGTCTCCGCCCGCCGGGTCGCCGCCGGTCTCTGGCCGGGCCTGCTGGAGGAGGACACCGCCCGCGTCTACGTCCTCGAGGGCGCCGCCGCCGAACGCGACCGGCTCGCCGAGGCGTGCGTGGACTCCACCGCCGGCGGGGCGCTCGTCGTCCGCTGTCCCGCCGTGGACGAACACGTCATCGTCGTCGGCCCGTGCACCGGCGTGGGGGAGCGGCTGCGGTCCCTCGTCGCCGACCGGCCCGGCACCTTCCTCGGCGGCAGCCCCCGCCAGCGACTCGCCCTGACCGCCACCGCCTATGGGCAGGCCGTCACCGCCCTCGCCGTGGCCCGCTTCCGGCCCGACCGGGCGGCCGTCTACGCCGCCCGCACCCGGCCCGCACAGCTCATGGATCCAGCCGCGCTGCGGGTCTGGGCCGGCGCGGTGCTGCGGCCGCTCGACGCGCTGGCGCACCATGTGCGCGCCGAACTCCTCGCCACCACCCGGCTGGGCCTGGAGTTCACCGCCGTGAACGCGGCCAAGGTGCTCGGCGTCAGCCGTAACACGGTGCGCGCACGGATGGACCGGGTCGCCGCGCTGCTCGGCGTCGACTTCTCCCGGCTGGCTGTCCGCGCCGTCATCCACGCCGCCCTCAACACCGAGGCCGCGCACGGCCCGTACGACCCGTGCCGCGACGCCCCCGATCCGCCGGACCGCACCCGGCTCACCGAGCTGCTCCGGACGGGCGCGCTGCGCGCCTGGGCCGAAGGGCTCCTCGGCCGCCTCGACGACGACGGCCGGGACCTGCGCCGCACCCTGCGCGCCTGGACCGGCGCCGACGCGCACGCCGAACGCGCCGCCCAGGTGCTCGGCGTACACGCCCAGACCGTGCGCGAACATCTCCGGGCGGCCGAGCCCGTCCTGGAACGCCGGCTGACGGCCGGCGGCACCGACCTGTACGAGGTCGTCCTCGCCCACCTCGTCACCGGCGAGCTGCCCGTACCCGGCCTCGGCGCGCCGAGCGGTCCCGAACCCGCACGTGCGAACCCGGACCAAACGGACTCACCTGTGCACCGGTGAGTGCGGTGCGGGCCGCGCCGGGCACCGGTGCACTACCCCGTCCCCGGCAATGCCCGTACCTTCGGCATCCGCGGGGCACGACCGGAACGGGGGACCGGTCGCGGCCCCGCCTCCAGGCCCGCGCACCGCACCGGACCGCGAACTCCCGCCGCAGGCGCCGGTGGTGCCGCCCCGCCGTTCGCGCCGGTCCCTCAGCCGGTGCGTGTGCGCGGCAGGTTGTAGACGTGCGCGGGGGAGATGACCTTCGTGATCGCTTCGCCGAGCACGGTGCTGGGTTCCTGGGACCGGTAGGCGGTGTCGGTGTTGAGGAGTGCGACGAGCGTCGTACGGGTCGAGGGCAGGTAGACGGCCAGCGACTCATAGCCCGGCAGGGAGCCGTTGTGGCCGATCCAGCCCTGCACGTCGAAGATGCCCAGGCCGTAGCCGGCGCCCTTGATCGACCCGGTCTGCGGGGTGGTCAGCCGCTGCCTCTGGGTGGCGGCAGCGACCATCCGCGTCCCGTCCGGGAACCGGCCCATGGCCACCGTGGGCGCCCAGGTGTGCAGATCCTCCAGGGTGGAGATGACGGCGCCGGCCGCCCAGCCCCAGGACGGGTTCCAGTCGGCCGCGTCGGCCTCCTTGCCGTTCGCCGTCTGCTCGGTGTAGCCCTGCGCATGCGGTGCGGGGAACTCGTTGCCGGTCGGGAAGAGCGTGTGCCGCATGCCGGCCGGATCGAGGACGTGCTGCTTGATGTAGTCCCCCAGGCGCTGCCCGCTCTCCTTCTCCACCACCAGACCGAGCAGGATCAGATTGGTGTTGGAGTAGTAGAACTTCTGCCCCGGCTGGAACATCACCGGATGCTTGAAGGAGTAGGCCAGCAACTGCTGGGGTGTGAAGGGCCGTTGCGGGTCGGACGTCAGCGCCTTGAAGAAGCCCGGGTCTTCCGAGTAGTTGAACAGTCCGCTGCGCATGCCGGCCAGTTGACGCAGCGTGATCCTGTCGCCGTTGGGTACGCCGTCGATGTACATGCCGATCGGGTCGTCCAGGGCGACCTTCTTCTGGTCCACCAGCTGCAGCAGCCCGGTCACGGTGAACGTCTTCGTCTCGCTGCCGATGCGCACATACATGTCCGGCGCCATCTTCTGGCCGGTGCTCTTGTCGGCGACCCCGAACGAACGGACGTAACTCGGCTGTCCCGGCGTCCAGATGCCGACGGTCACGCCGGGCACGTTCGCCTCGCGCATCACCTTCTGTACGGCGGCGTCGAGTTGGCGTGCCACCTGCGGGGTGAGCGAACGGACGGCCGGCTCCGAGGGCGACGGGCTGGGCGAGTCGGCGCCGACCGCGGCCGGTACGGCGACCGGTGCCGCCCTCGCGCCCCCGGCGGCGGTCGGTACCACCAGCGTTCCCGTCAGCGCGGCGATCGCGGCCCCCCGGCGCAGACGTGCGGACGATTGCGACATGGTCTGACTCCAAGCACGTGAGAGCCGTACGTGCGGTGAGCGGACGTCGGAGCCCGGACCTTCCCAGCATAGGAGCGCTCACCCTGCCACGCCCGTCGGACGGGGGACCGGCACGCGGCCCCGCTCGGAGCCCGCCCACGGGAACCGCCTGGACCGGCTCGATCAGCTGGACCGGATCGACCCGTCGCCGGGTGAACCGTCACCGCCCGCACACCGGCGCGAGCACGGCGAGGGCGCCGTTGGCCTGCCGCAGTGCTTCTTCCAGCGCGCCGGCCGAGTGGAGCGTGCCGGTGCCGTCGGGCGGCACGAGCCACTCCAGGAAACGCGCGGGCCGATACGGCGGCGGTACGGCGACCCAGGCCCCCTTGGCCGCGTACCGCAGACCGGCGCCCGTCCAGCCCCCGGACGGGTCCGGCGGCAGGAAGAACCCGACACGGCCGGCCGCCGTGTCGATCAGTGTCGGTCCGGGCACCGGCAGTCCGGGCCGCCACAGCAGGTCGAGAGTGAGCAGGCCCAGCCGGTCGGGGACGCTCAGCACGTCCCAGAAACGGCCCGCCTCCAACAGCGCGATGCCCTCGCCGTGATCCCACTCCCACTTGCAGGAGCGCGGGTCCGCCGCCGCGGCGGCCAGCCACTCCACGCCCCGCATCCACATCGTGTTCGTCATGCATCGCTCCGGGTGTCCTCGCTCGCCCGCGCCGGCCGCGGGGAACGGCCGTGACCGGGCACTTCGTGCGCCTGCACACCAACCCGGCATATGCATGCTCGTAGATATTTCTACGCGGCGGAAGGGGTGGCGTGGCCTGGCGTTTGAGTCGAGACGTTCGAACTCCGGCTGTGGGTTCGCCGGTTGGGGAGAGGAAAGAGCCGCCTTCTCGTACGGTCAGGCGGCCGGCGGTTCGGGTGCCAGCACCAGCATGGTGACGTCGTCCCGGACCTCGTAGCGCAGTCGTGCGAGGTCCGCCCACACCGCTCCGGACAGCTCGGCGGAGGCCGTGCCGGTCAGGGTGGCCAGCCGCGCGGGCAGCGGATAGAAGGCGTCGACGGAGTCCCGTGCCTCCCACACCCCGTCGGAGGCCAGGAAGAGCCGGTCGCCCGGCGTGAGCGGCACGGTGACCTCCTTCGGCGGGTCGACGCCGACCAGCCCGACCCCCAGCGGCGGTCCCGGCGGGACCACCACCTCCAGGGCGTCCCGCTCGTGCAGCAGCACGGGCGCGGGATGACCGCAGGCCACCACGCGCACCGCGCGCCCGTCGCGGGAGAACTCCAGCAGCACCCCGGTGGCGAACAGCTCCCCGTGCCGTACGCCCGCCGAGTCCACGGCCAGCCTGCGGTCCATCCGCGCGGCGACCGATTCCAGCTCCGGCTGGTCCAGCACCGCCTCCCGGAACGCGCCCAGCAGCGACACCACCGTCGCGACCGCCGAGAGCCCGTGCCCCTGTACGTCGCCCATCACCGCGCGCACGCCGTACGGCCCGTCCCGCACGTCGAAAAAGTCGCCGCCCACCAGCGTTCCGTCCTGCGCGGCCCGGTAGAAACCCGCGCACGCCACGCCGCCGACCCGCTCCGGCAGCGGCGGCATCACGGCCCGCTGCACGGCCTCGCCGATCGCCCGCTCCGTGTCCAGCTGGGCGTCCCGGCGGCTGCGCACATACGACACGAACACACTCAGCACGGCCACGAACACGATGGTGAGCAGATCGGTGTTGCCGGGGCGGTTGAGATGGGTGGCGGGGATGTTGAGCACCGCGACCACCACGACGCCGAGCAGCGCGGTGGTCAGCGGCCCGTACGACAGGACGGCCAGCGGCGGAATGGCCCCGAGCAGGAAGCCCAGATCACGGGCGTGGGGCGTGACCAGCGTGGCCGTGCTGACGACCGCGAGCAGCAGCACGGGCAGCACCCGCACCCAGAGCGGCGGCGGTGCGCCCCGCAACCAGCCGCGCTCCTCCCGGTCCCGACGCGACGCCCAGCCGCGCACCGACATCACACCCCCAAGCTACGCCGCCCTCCACACGACGGCCTCCGGCCTGCGCCCGCGGCCTGGGTGGCGTCGCGGTGTCCCGGCCGGGGCGGCACCTCCAGCCCGGCCCGTGGTGGCGCGGTGGGTCCGGTCCGCCGGAGCAGCCTGGGACCTGGGCGTGAGCCGGGGATCCGGCGACGATCGGCGGACGTCCCGCGCGCGGCCGCGGCACAGCGGTGGCGGACACACGCCCGACGTCGGCGAAAAGGCACTCAGCGGCAGCGAAAAACGGTGGACGCCCCGGATACGGCCCCCATAACCTGTGGCCGCACGCCCGAGACGGACGGAAGGAGGCGAGCGTCATGGTCACTGTCATCCCGCGCTCCCATCTCCCCGTCACCCGGGTGTGCCAGGCCTGACCGGGAGCGCATCCCCGCCGCATCGCGGCACGCATCCCGGAGGAACCCATGACCACCTTGGTCATCCGCACGCTCGACGAGAGCAGCGCGCACCTCTTCGACACCATGCCCGACCCGCTGGCCTTCCGCGCCAAGCACCGGCTCACCCGCTACCGCGCCGACTGGCAGCGCATCGCCGTGCGCGACGGCCGTACCGTGGCCCGCGCCGCCTGGTGGGGCCGGGCCGAGGACCCCGAACCGCTCGTGATCAACTGGTTCGACGTCGCCGAGGGCGAGGCGGAGGCCGGAGCCGAACTCCTGCGCACGGCACCCTGGCAGACCGGTGAACTCGAACTCGACCTGCCCTCCGGCTGGCGCGCCGACCCACGGCTGCGCGCCGCCGCGGACATCCGGGCCGCCGCCGCGCACGCGGCCGGCTACGCGCCCCTGGTGGAGCGCTTCCTGTACCGATGGACCCCGGACCAGGGCCTGCCCGAGCGGCCCGGCCGCCTCGTCTTCGCCCCCGAACCCGACGACGCCGTCTTCTTCGACCTGCTGCGCCGCATCCACTCCGTCACCCTCGACGCGCACGCCCGCCGGGCCATCGAGCAGGGCGGACCGGACCTGGCCGCACAGCAGGAACTGGACGTCCTGCGCTGGCTTCCGTCTCCGCGCGCCTGGTGGCGGATCGCCCGCACGCCCGACGGCGAGACGGCCGGCATCCACATTCCCGCGCGCAATCCGTCCGGGCCGTGCGTCGGCTTCATCGGTGTCGTGCCGCAACAGCGCGGGCACGGCTACGCCTACGACCTGCTCGCCGAATGCACCCACTTCCTGGCGGGCCAGGGCGCCGAGTTCATCGCGGCCGCCACCGACCAGACCAACGCCCCCATGGCCGCGCACTTCACCACGGCCGGCTATCCCGTCGTACGGGAACGCATCAACTTCTGGGCCGCCCCCGTTGTCAGTGCCGGGTGACACGCTGAGGGAGTGGTGATCGGCGAGGGACCTTGTGGAACAGGCCGCCCCACCTGCCGTCGGGGCCGGTCGGGGCCGAGGATCAGGGCTGGACCCTGTCGGCTGCCAGGCGGGCCTCCGCCGTGGTCAGGATCTCGGTGACGCGAAGGCCGAACGCGGCGTCGCAGGCGTGCGGGCGGCCCGTGCGGGCGGCCGTCAGCAGGGCGTCGACGGCGCGGGTGAGCGCCAGGACCGCTCCCTCGGAACTGCCCGGCATCAGTGCCACGCCCGCCTCTCCCCGCAGTTCCACATCGGCCCCGGCCGCCGCGGGCGGCGCCGTCAGGCTCAGCGTGAGCGTGCTCGACGCACCGGTGGCGTGGTCGAGGACCAGATGCACGGTGTCCGCGGGACCGTGCGCAGCCGCCACCACCTGCCGTACGTCGCCGAGGACCGGCAACAGCACCGACAGGGCGTGCGGGCCGACGTCCCACAGCGCGCCCTTCTCCCGCCGCCACGGCGAGGCTGCGAACGGGCTGTCGGAGGTGAACACGGCCCCGAGCCACTGCGCGCGGGCCGTGAACCACCCCGCCTCGGCCGCCTGCTCCTCGATCCAGGCATCCGGCTCCTTCTGGAAGCGAGCCGTGAAGAACACCACCGAGGCCACCTGGGCCCGCTCCGCCGCGGCCAGCACGGCCCGGCCCTCGGCTACCGACACCGCGAGCGGCTTGTCCAGCAGCAGATGACGGCCCGCCCGCGCCGCCCGCACCGCCAACTCGGCCTGCACGGACGGCGGCAGGGCCACGGCCACCGCGTCCACATCGGCCAGCAGCGCGTCCACGGCGTCGTACGCGGCCACCGCGTACTGCTCGGCCAGCGCCGAGGCCGCCCTGGGCCTGCGGCCCCACACCCCGGCGAACTCCACGCCCGGGTGCCCGGCGAGAGCGGGGGCGTACGCCGCCTGGGCCCATGGGCCCGTTCCCAGCAGTCCGATGCGCATGAAGCGTTCCTTTCTCCGAGCCGTTCCCCGCACCCTCAAGAGGCTGCGCCCCGGTCGCCCTGCGCACACCTGCGGTCCGGACCGCCGTCCCCGGCAAGCCACTTGGCGATCGTGGCGGCGATGGGCTGACCTGTGTCCATCTCGACGAACCCGAACTGGCCCGACTGGTTGCACTCCAGGAACCACCAGATCCCGTCGGCGTCCTCGGCGAAGTCGAATGCGCCGTATGCCAGTTCCGCGCCCCTCATGTACCGCCGCACGCCCTCGGCGACGCGCAAAGGCACGTCCGCGGGCAGCCAGGGCGAGACAGACGGGGCGAAACGGACGTCCACCTCGTCCGGGTGGGCGTCCGGGTCGGCGGGCTTGCGCGCGGCCAGCAGGGTGTCGCCGACGACGGTGAGCCGGATGTCGGCCCGCTTGGGGATCCGGCGCTGCAGCAGGGTCGGACCGAAGGCCACCGCCGAGAAGTCGGCGTTCGGCGCGACGCGGCTGGTCGGCACCGCGCGCGGCGGCTCCTGTGGATGCGCACCCGACACCGGCTTGACCACCAGGTCCGGGAAACGTTCCGCGAACTCCCGCGCCGCCTGCGGGAACGTCGTGATCAGCGTGGCCGGCACCGGCAGGCCGCTGCGCTGCCCGAGGTGCAGCTGCCAGGGCTTGTGCCGGGCGCGGCGGGCCGCGTCCGGATGGTTCATCCAGCGGGTGTCGGTGGTGCGCAGCATGCCGTACAGCGCCTGCGCCGACTCCTCCGTCAGCCAGGCGGACGGCTGGGCGGCGCGAGCGGCCGCCTTCCCGGGCCTGCGCACCCAGACGGAGCGCAGGCCGCTCATGGTCACGAGGCGCCCGCCGACGGACAGATGCCCGCGGTAGGCGCCCTGCACGTACTCGCCCGACAGCGCCACCCCGTTGGTCAGATCGGCGGGATCGAGCCGGACGACGGGCACGCCGGCTTCGCCCAGCCGGAGGACCACCATGTCCGCCGTCACGTCTTCTTCACTGGTCAGGATGAGCACGGTCATGTCTCAAGGTCCGCGGTTCAGTCGTCGAAGTGGGTCTTGGATCCGGCGGTCGATGTCGTGGTCCCCAGAGTTCGCAGGGTCGCGTGGTCGGTGGCGGCGATCCGCCCGTCCGGGAGGACGTTCAACTGCAGTCCGGAGTCATACGCGTACGGAGTGGTGACGTCCAACTGCACAGCGGGCCGCGCGTAGTTGAGCGTGAACGGTTGCATGGTCTCTCCCTGATTCGGCTTTCACGTCCTTATACGAATCGAACGGGTGGTTGGTTTCCTTACGCTGCGTAACCGCGGGTCGGGGAGGGCGCCGGAAAGGCCCTTCGAGTGACGGGTGACGGAGCGTGGTCCCGTTGTGTGTGCGGGAGGGCATGCCCGCATGGCACAGGACGCCGTTGGAGCCCACGGCGTTGCGTTCAGCGGCTCGGCGGACGGCGCTGGCGGACCAGGTTCGACGGAGCAGGCCGCGACCGGACCTCGCGTCAGGCCGTCAGTGTGTTCTGTGCCACAGTCAGGGCCTGTTCCGCGTAGCCGCGTCCGAACAGCACCGCGTGCACCAGCAGCGGGAACAGCTGGTGCACGCCCACCCGTTCGCGCCAGCCGTCGGCGAGCCGTGCCGCCTCCTCGTACCCGGCGAGCACCCGGTCCAGATGCGGGCAGCCGAACAGCCGGAGCATCGCGAGGTCGGTCTCCCGGTGTCCGCCGTGCGCGGCCGGGTCGATGAGCCGGACCTCGCCGTCGGAGCCCCACAGCACGTTCCCGTTCCACAGGTCGCCGTGGAGTCGCGCCGCCGGCTCGGCGGGGCCCGACAGCTCCGGCAGCCGTGCGCAGACCCGCTCGAACACCCTCGCCTCGTCCGTGCCGAGCGTGCCGCGGTCGACCGCGCCGCGCACATACGGCAGCACGCGGTGCTCGGCGTACCAGCGGGGCCAGTCGGCGCCCGGCGCGTTGCGCATGGGGGCGAGGCCGATGAACGCGTCCTCGAGGCCGTCGGGCGGTGCCGCCCCGAAATGCGGCGCACCGGCCGCGTGCAGGGCTGCCAGGGCCCGGCCGAAACGCAGTGCCGCGGCGGGATCGGGCCGCCCGGTCGGCACCCGCTCCGTCACCATCCAGCGTTCGTCGTGTCCGAGCAGCGCCGGCACCCGGACCGCGTGCGCCGCGGCCAGCCAGCGCAGTCCGGCCACCTCGGCCCGTACGGCCCCGGGAGCGTCACCGCGCTTGACCATGACCCGTGCGCCGTCGTCCAGTGTCACCTCGGCGGGCGAACCGGACACCGCCCGCGCCCCGGTGGCCGGGCGTCCGGTCAGCCGGGACGCTGCCCGGCCCGGGTCCTCGTCAGCCTCGTCTCGGTTGGCCACGGCCCCAGGGTACGGCTTTCAACAGATGCACAATGCATGGTACTTCGAGCTTTGCTACGACTGTTTTCAGCCAAAACCAGGCAGTAACTGCCCGTGCTGATCCAGTACGGTTAGCGTGAGGGCGCCGCGCAGCCACACCAGGGGCACAGGGCCCCGCCGGGACTAGCGCGCGGCGGAGGCTTTCCCCTTTGACCACAGCATCCGTGCTGATGGCCGACGTCTTCGAAGTCCAGCCGTACACGTCCCACTGCGAGATCATCCTGGGCGAGGGCGCGCACGCCGTGATCGGTGTGTCCCCGGGCAACAGCTACTTCTCCGGCCGCCGCCTGCACGACCTCGCCCGCTGGGGACTGGACCACTTCGACAGGGTCGACTTCGTCTACACCGACCTGTACGTCGCCGAGATGTACGAGGCGTCCGGCTATCCCCCGGACGAGGCCCGGCGCAAGGCGGTGAAGAACCTGCGCGGTGTGCGCGCAAAGGTCCGCGACGCGGTGGCGGCGGCGGACCCGGAGGGACTGCGGCTGGACTGGCACCCGATGTCGGAGTTCCGCACCAACCCGGCCTACCAGGAGATCCACCGGCAACTCAAGGACCGCCTGTCCTCCGACGGTTCCTTCCGGGCCGTCTGCGACGCCCTGGTGAATCGTTTCCTCAGTGCGCGTGGTGAGACGCCGACCGAGCTTCAGCGCGCCGTGTGCCTGGACTACGTCTGCGCCGAGGCTCCGCTGTTCCTGGACACCCCCGCCATCCTCAAAGTGCCCTCCTCGCTCAACTGCTACCACCAACTTCTGCCGATGGCCGAGCTGTTGTACTCCCGCGGCGCCGGCCTGCGCGCCTCCCGCAACCAGGGCCACGCCATCGTCACCCCCGCCGCCCTGGAAGGAGCCGCCGCATGACCACTGCCCCGGACATCCGCGCCGACGACCCGCCCCTGCTCGACTTCCCGTTCTCCTGGGACGGCACCCGGGTCCCTGCCGAGGTCGAGGACGTACGCGCCGCCACCCCCGTACGGCGCGTGCGGACCATCGCCGGTGCCGAGGCCTGGCTGGTGTCGTCGTACGACCTGTGTGCGCAGGTACTGAAGGACGACCGGTTCTCGCTGAAGGACACCTCCGCCCCTGGAGTGCCCCGGCAGTACGCGCTCACGATCCCGCCCGAGGTCGTGAACAACATGGGCAACATCACCGGCGCCGGACTGCGCCGGGCGGTGATGAAGGCGCTCAATCCGAAGTCACCCGGCCTGATGGAGTGGCTGCGCGAGGAGGCGCACCGGCTGGTGGACCGGATGGAGGACGACGGCCCGACGGTCGATCTGCGCAGCGCGTTCTGCGAGCCGTACTCGGCGAGCATGCACTGCCGTATCCTCGGCATCCCGCAGACCGAGGCCCCGGCCTTTCTGCGCAGCCTGGACATCGCCTTCATGAACTCGCCGTGCCCGATCACCGGCGCGAAGATCAACTGGGACCGGGACATCGCCCGGATGGCGGCCCTGCTCGACGATCCCGCGACATACGGCCTGATGGGTGAACTCGCCGCGCTGCGCGACGACCCCGAGTACGCCCATCTCAGCGACGAGATGCTGGCCACCGTCGGAGTCACCATGTTCGGCGCCGGCGTGATCTCCACCTCCGGCTTCCTCGCGATGGCCCTGGTCTATCTGCTCACCCACCCCATCGCCCGCGACCTCCTCAGGGAGCGCCCGGACCTGATCGGCCCGGGCGTGGAGGAACTGCTGCGGGTCAACCTCTCCATCGGCGACGCGCTGCCCCGCCTGGCGCTGGAGGACGTCCGGCTCGGTGACGTCGACGTGAAGCAGGGCGAACTCGTCCTGGTGCTGGTGGAGGGCGCGAACCTCGACCCGGTCAAGTTCCCCGACCCGCACCGCTTCGACGTCCACCGCGACAACACCGCCGACCACCTCTCCTTCGGCGGCGGCGCCCACTACTGCCCCGCGACCGCGCTCGGCCGCGCGCACGCCCGGATCGCCCTGGAGGTCCTCCTCGACCGGCTCCCGGACCTCGCGCTCGCCGTGCCGTCCGGCCAACTGGTGTGGCGCACCGGCTTCATGAAGCGCATACCCGAGCGGCTGCCGGTGACCTGGTAACCGGCGACACCCAGCCACCCGTACGGCATCCCCGGCCTGGCACACGGGGTGGGGTGCCGTACGGCTTGGCCGGGTGGGGGCAGGTGGTCGATGTGACCTGCCGCTACGTCTCGTTGCGCTGAGGGTCGAGGGGGCGTGTGTGTCAAGGATGTCGAGGTGGACTCGCGCCGTGTTCGCTCACCGGCCGATGGGCTGCGCGCGCCGGGTCAGTCCCACCGGATTGCCCGTGGGCAGCAGGCCCGAGCCCTCGACCAGGCCGGCCAGCGGCTCCAGCAGATCGGCCAGACGGGTGGTGCGGTCGGTGCCGAGCGCGGTCCAGGGTCCTTCGGCCGCCGCGTCGGTCAGCGCCTCCACCTCCGTGCGTACGACGGCCCCGGCCCGGGTGAGGGACCCGTCGGCCGCGAGCAGCCCGCGCTCGCGCAGCCGTGTCGCGGCCGCGTCCCAGTCCGCCCGGTCCCACTTGCGGGTCTCCCGCAGCATGGTCCCGTCGGACTCGCCGGACGCCGCCTTGAGCACCATGGCCTCGACCGGCCCGAGCCCCTGACCCACCAGCACCGCGACATGCGAGTCGCCCCTGTGCTCGCGCAGCGTCGTCAGGCCCTGCCACAGCCGGGCGGCGGGGCGGTCCGGGCGGTCCAGCGCCTGGTTCGCCGCGGCCAGCACCCGACCCGAGGTGTCCGCTCCCGCGGCGGCCTCCCAGGCGAGGTCGGCGGCCTCCGCGAAGTCGGCCGAGCCGACGACGTCCGGTCCGAACAGGCCGGTCATCGCCTCGTCCAGGGCGTCGAAGCGGGCGGCCAGGACATCGGCGGGCGCCGCGTACGACCAGGCATCCGGCAGGGCTCGGGCCACCCGGGCGGGGTGAAAGACGTAGAAACAGCTCGTCACGACGGACGAGGGGACCGCGCCGAGCGGTGCGGCGCGCAGCGCGAAGTACCCCATCCAGAACCCACGCATCCCGAGCGCGTCCGCCGCCCGGTGCACCTCCGGCGCGAAGTACACAAGATCGTGCACCGGCTCGTACCGCTCCCACAGGGCCCGCGCCCTTCCGTCCGCCACCGCTTCCTCCACCGTGTCGATGCGCCGCACTGCCGCCACCAGCCTGCGTTATGACGACGGTCATAACAAGAGGGCCGGGGGCTTCCGCAAAGCCCCCATGGGGGGTGTGGGGCGCTCGGGGGTGTCAGAGGCGCGCGGCGCGCCCGGGGATTCGCCCGGATGAGGGTATGCGGGGCGCGATCACTGGGACAGACGGGTGGCACAGTGACCCGGCTGGACCGCTCGAATGGTGGGACTTCGAGCACGCACTGACGGTGGTTCATGTCGAGGCCGGGTCTATCCAGCTGATGAGGTATCCGCTGCCCGGTCACGGCGGAAGGACATCGCTATGCGTTCTGCCCGCATGCTTCTGGCATCGGCGGCCGCCACAGCCGCCCTAGCCTTCGCAGTGCCCAGCGCAGCGCTCGCCGTTCCCGCAGGTGACGACGGGGGCCGCGACGACTCCTCTTTCAGCCGGGACCACGACCGGGGTTCCGACGACGACCATGGCCGCAACGACGACCACGGACGCGACGACGACTCGGGTCGCGGCCACAACAATGATCACGGCGACGACCACGGCAAGGGCCGCGGACACGACGAGCCACGCGGTGGAATCCACACGGGTGGCGGAGCGCTGACCCTGGTGCGAGGCCACGACCGGGGCTCGGACGACGACCACGGCCGCGATGACGACCACGGTCGGGATGACGACCACGGCCGCGGCGACGACCACGGTCGGGACGACGACCACGGCAAGGGTGACGACCACGGCCGTGGCGATGACCACGGCAAGGGTGACGATGACCACGGCAAGGGTCGTGGGCACGACGAGCCGCGCGGTGGTGTGCACACCGGTGGTGGTGCGCTGGCCCTGGTGCGGGGCGACGACCGGGGCTCCGACGACGACCACGGTCGCGATGACGACCACGGTCGCGATGACGACCACGGTCGGAACGACGACCACGGCCGGGACAACGACCACGGCCGGGACGACGACCACGGCCGGGACGACGACCACGGCAAGGGTGACGACCACGGCCGTGGCGATGACCACGGCAAGGGTGACGATGACCACGGCAAGGGTCGTGGGCGCGACGAGCCGCGCGGTGGTGTGCACACCGGTGGTGGTGCGCTGGCCCTGGTGCGGGGCGACGACCGGGGCTCCGACGACGACCACGGCCGGGACGACGACCACGGCCGGGACGAGGACCATGGCCGTGGCGACGACCACGGCAAGGGCGACGACCACGGCAAGGGTGACGACCACGGCCGTGGCGGTGACCACGGCAAGGGCGACGACGACCACGGCAAGGGTGACGACGACCACGGGAAGGGTGGCGACGACCACGGCAAGGGTCGTGGGCGCGACGAGCCGCGCGGTGGTGTGCACACCGGTGGTGGTGCGCTCGCCGCGCTGCGCGGTGACGACTGGGGCTCGGGCGGTCGTGACGACGACCGGTTCGACAACGACCACGGACGGGACGGCGGTCGCGACCACGACGGTCGCGGCGACCGCGACCGGCCGCACGGCGGTATGCACACGGGTGGCGGCGCGCTTGCCACGCCGAGTGTCACCGCGGGCGGTCTGGCCGCGCTGGCCGTAGGCGCAGGCGGTATGTACGTGCTGCGCCGCAAGAAGGCCGGCCAGACGTCCTGACCCGACACTCCGTCCAGAGGCTGCGGCCGCCGCCGACGCGCCCACCGCGTCGGCGGCCCGCCCCGGCGGGCGGCGGCAGCCGCCCCGCACATACCTACCCCTGCGCGCCGGTCCCCGTGCACCGGCGCCCCAGTCCTGATCCCCGTGCTGCCGTGCCCTAGTGAGGTGGTGTTCGATGGCAGCAGATCCCAACTCCCCGACGCCCGTGAACTCGTCCGCGGACGGGCGGAGTTCCGGCCGTAGCGGGCGGCTGACGTTGTGGGGCGTGGCGATCGTCCTCCTCGCCGTCAGTGTGTTCGGCGGCCATCACGGCCCGGACAGCACGCCGCAGACTTCCCGCGCCGGGGCGCCGCACACCTCCCGTGGTGCGGGCGCCGGCACCCCTTCCCTGCCCAAGGCCGACACGCACGAGGTCAGCGAGGAACTGCCCAGATCCGAACCGACACGCCTGCTCATCCCCAAGATCTCCGTGGACGCCCCCTTCACCACCCTGGCCATCGGTGCCACAGGGCAGCTGGAGCCGCCACCGGCCGGCGACACCAACCTCGTCGGCTGGTACGCCAAGGGTGCCGCGCCCGGCGAGAGGGGCACCGCGATCATCGCGGGGCACCTCGACACGACGACCTCCGCGGCCGTCTTCGCCAACCTCGACGACCTGACTCCGGGCGACCAGATCACCGTGCAGCGCGCCGACGGACGCGATGCCGACTTCGTCGTGGACGAGGCCGAGACGTTCGCCAAGGACAGCTTCCCCAGCAAGCGTGTCTTCGCCGATGCCCAGCGCCCCGAGGTCCGGCTGATCACCTGCGCGGGGCCCTACGACAAGGCCGCGAAGGACTACACCGACAACCTGGTGGTCTTCGCGCACCTGGTGTGAGTCGGCCCGTACGGTCAGGCGGCGCTCTTCCCGAAGGGGCCGCCCGGAGTGAACGCCAGCGCCGCGAACCGTTCGCCGATGCGGCGGTGCGCGGCGGCGTCGGGGTGGAGGCCGTCGGGCAGCGGCAGTTCGCCGAGGTCGGCCTCACCGTACAGATCACGGCCGTCGAGGTAGTTCAGGTGCGGGTCCTCGGCCGCCCGTTCGCGCACGATCCGGGACAGCTCCTCCCGGATGACACCCAGGGTGAGTTTCCCGCTCGCCTTCTCCGCCGGGTCCCCGGCCGCCCGGAACCGCAGCCGTCCCTCGCTCAGAGCGGCGACGTCCATGAGGCTGGGCCCCGGCGTGTCCTCGTGCATCGGGCACAGGATCGGCGAGACGACGAGCAGCGGGGTGTCGGGGTGCCCGTCGCGGATGGTGTCGAGGAACCCGTGCACGGCGGGCCCGAACGCGCGCAGGCGCATCAGATCGGTGTTGACCACGTTGATGCCGAGCTTGACGCTGATCAGGTCGGCGGGCGTGTCCCGCAGCGTGCGAGCGGTGAACGGGTCGAGCAGGGCGCCGCCGCCCAGCCCCAGATTGATCAGTTGCACCCCGCCGAGCGACGCGGCGAGCGCCGGCCAGGTGGTGGTCGGGCTCGCGGCCACCGAGCCATGGCTGACAGAACTGCCGTGGTGCAGCCACACCTTGCCACCCGGGTCCGGCACGGGCTCGACGGGCGCGTCGGTGCGCAGGGCGACGAGTTCGGTCGTCTCGTCGTACGGCAGCCAGATCTCCACGACCTTGGCCGCTTCGGGCAGCCCGGTGAAGCGCACGGTGCCGACCGGGCCCGGCCGGTGCTCGGCGGTGCCGGTGGCCAGGTCGATCGTGAGCGTGTGGCCGCCGGCGACGCTTGCGCTGCCGGCCGGGCGGCCGTCGACGAGCAGGTCGTACAGGCCCTCGGGGCGGGGCGGCGCGCCGACGTAGACCCGCTTGGTCGGCAGGGTGTCCAACTCGACGGTGGTCGCGCGGGTGCGGAAGACCAGTCGTACGCCGGAGGGCTGGGACTCGGCCAGGGCGAGCTGCGGATCGGTGCACTGCGCGCGGGCGCGGGCCGGCAGCCGGTGCGGCAGCAGCCCATGGGCGGTGCGCTCCAGGTCGAGGGCGCCGCGCAGGAGTTCGGGGGTGAGGGGGATGGAGTGCATGTGTGGGCCTGTGGGTCGAAGGGGTCAGGGGGTGGGCCAGTCGCGCAGCAGGGAGTCGAGGGCGTCCAGGATCCGCCTCCAGGACTCCTGGGAGTCGGGGGCGCTGTGGCTGAATCCGCCGGCCAGCTCCAGGCTGACGTAACCGTGGAAGACGCTGCCGAGGAGCCGGACCGCGTGGGTCTGGTCGGGCTCGGCCAGGTCGTAGCCGCGCAGGATCGCGCGGGTCATCTGGGCGTGCCGGCCGCCCGCGCTCGCGGCCGCCGCCTCGGGGTCCAGCGGGTGGCGGGTCGCCCCGTAGCGGCCGGGGTGTTCCCTGGCGTAGTCGCGGTACACGTCGGCGAAGGCGGTGAGGGCGTCCTTGCCGGCCCGGCCGGCGAGCGCGTCGGCGGCGCGGTCGGCCAGCTCCTCCAGCGCCAGCATCGCGATCCGGGTCTTGAGGTCCTGGGAGTTCTTCAGGTGCGAGTACAGGCTCGCGACCTTGACGTCGAACCGCCGGGCCAGCGCGGACACGGTCACCTGCTCGAAGCCGACCTCGTCGGCCAGCTCCGCTCCAGCACGGACCAGGCGCTCGGTCGTCAGGCCTGCGCGAACCATCATCTCTCTCCCATCTGCCATAAGTGATTATGGAGCTACCTAAAGGCTTTAGGCAAAGACTTTAGGTGACGGCTTTGGGAGGACGAGGGTGGGCTGCACCCGCGATCGTGGCGCGGGCGCACTGATCGGGCACCCGACGAGCCCGCATACCCACTTTTTTGTGCGTACTTGGCAGCCGGGGCCGGGCGGGAGAGGCTGATTCACGAGGTCAGGGGCAGGGCGACTGGTGCGAGAGGAGGTGACGGCGATGGTGCGTCAGGATGCCGCCCCGCGGGCGCGGAGCCGTTCCAGGCGGCGGTGGCCCCAGTCGGACACGGGGCCGAGGGCCTCGGACAGGTCGCGGCCGGACTCGGTCAGCGTGTACACCGTCTTCGGCGGCAGCACGTCGTACGCCTCCCGGTGCACCAGGCCGTCCTCCTCCATCTCGCGCAGCGCCTGAGTCAGTACCTTCTCACTCAACCCCGGCAGCCGGCGCCGTAGTTCGGCGGGCCGGTGCGGGCCGGACTCCAGCAGCCACAGCAGGGACGTCTTCCACTTGCCGTCGATCACGGCGATCGCGGCGGTCACTCCGCAGACGTTCGGATCCTGGGCGCGGCTGCGTGTCATCGGTGTCCTCTTCCTCATCAGGCCGCAGGGCCATATTTCTTCATTTATCCAGGAGTTGAAACATGTCCGCATCCACGAATCTTCCTGCCGTCACGGTGCTCGGTCTCGGCCCGATGAGCCGGTCGCTGACCGCCGTGTTCCTGAAGGCGGGGCTGCGCACCACGGTCTGGAACCGCACACCGGGCAAGGACCGGGAGCTGATCGAGCAGGGGGCGGCCGGCGCCGGATCGGCCGAGGAGGCCGTGGCGGCCGGCGAACTGACCGTGGTCTGCGTGGTGAACTACGACGCGGTCGACGCCCTCCTGCGACCCGAGCCCGTCACCCGGGCGCTCAAGGGCCGTACCGTCGTGAACCTGACCGCCGACACCCCGGACCGGGCCCGGAAGTCGGCGGACTGGGCGGCCCGGCACGGCATCCGCTACCTGGACGGCGCGATCATGACCCCGGCCCCCAGTATCGGCACACCTCAGGCCGTCTTCCTGCACAGCGGACCGCGTGCCCTGTACGAGGAGTACCGGCCCGTGCTGGAGGCGCTGGGCGGCCGGCACACCCACCTCGGTGAGGAGATCGGGCGCGCCGCCACCTTCGACATCGCGCTGCTCGACCTCTTCTGGACGGCGATGGCGGGCTATGCGCATGCCGTGGCGCTCGCCCGGGCCGAGGGGGTCACCGCCGGGGAACTCGCACCCTTCGCGCGGGGCATCGGCGCGATCCTGCCCCCGCTCTTCGCGGAGTTCGCGCAGAACGCCGACGACGGTACCTACTCAGGGGCGATCAATCCCCTCACCTCGGCCGCCTCGACCATGGCTCATGTCATCGACGTCTCCGAGGCCCACGGCATCGACGCGGGCGTGATGCGCGCGGCGGAAGGCATGGCCCGGCGCACCATCGGCCTCGGCCACGGCACCGACGGTTTCATCCGGGTCGCGGAGGTGCTGGGCCGGAAGTGATCCGACCCGGCCTGGCAGGGGCGCGTGGCCGCGGGGCCGCTGCGGAGGCGGTCCCTGTGGCTCCGAGGGGGCTGAGTCAGGGAGTCGCACGGGCGCTCCGCCGGCGGGGCCCACCGAGCGGGCCGGACATGTCGAGGCGTGCGTCATTCGGGCGGCCGGAGCACGGCCGCCGGGCACCGCCCAGGTCGGCGGACCTGCGACTTGTGTCGGACGCGGCACAGTGCGACGCTTCGGTCCGCCGGCCGCGACCACGGCCGGGGGTGCCGGTGAGCACCGGTTTTCCCGGAGAGGCGAACGGATCTCCCGGGACCGGCCATGGACGGAAACGGGGAGTGGCGCGATGGAGCTGGAGCTGCGGCATCTGCGGGTGCTGTGCGCGATCGCCGACGCCGGCAGTGTGGGGCGCGCCGCGACACAGCTCGGCTACTCGCAGCCCGCCGTGAGCACCCAGTTGCGGCGCATCGAGCGCCACCTCGGCGAGCCGCTCTTCGAACGCGGCACGAGCGGGGTACGGCCGACCCGCTACGGCGCCGAGGTCGTCGCCCAGGCCCGCGACGTGCTGGCCCGGGCCGACGCCATAGGCCACCGACCGGCCGCCGCGCGAGGCAGCCGTACCCTGCGGGTGGCGTCGACCAACTCGCCCATGCTGTCCGGCACGGTCTCCCGTGTCCGTACCCGGCTGCCGGACCTGTCCGTCGCCGTCACCAGCGTCTACGCCTCCTCGCGGATCGTGGAGCTGCTGGAGGAGGGCGCCGTGGACGCGGCGATCGCCGCCGACTACCCGGGCATGGAGCTGAGCCACTCGGGCGCGGTGCGGCACCGCGGGATAGTGACGGAGCCGACGTTCGTCGCCCTGCCCTCCCGGCACCGGCTGCGGCAGCGCGCCCAGGTCCAGCTCGCCGACCTGGCCGAGGACGCCTGGTTCGTGACCCCGGACGACGGCGCCGGCTGGCCCGGGGTGTTCTACGACGCCTGTGCGGCGGCCGGGTTCACACCGGTCACCGTCCACGAGTTCCTCGGCGACCAGACCCAGTTGCAGAGCATGATCGCCGACGGCCTCGGTGTGTCCCTCGTCCAGCCGACGCTGCGGCCGATCCCGCATGTCGTGGTCAAGCCACTGGTCGGCTCCCCGCTGTGGTGCCGTTATGTGCTGGCCTGGCGGCCCGACACCGTCGCCGAGGAGGTCGCGGAGGCCGTGGCCCAGTCCGCCACGGCCGCGTACCGCGACCTCGTCGCGCAGGCACCCCACTTGAGAGCCTGGGCCTCACGCACCTGGAGCGTCACCGGGGCGTAGCGGCCGGTCAAGGGCGCACCGTGATGTTATGAGCGGTCAATGCCATGTGCTATGTCACACGGCATTGTTGGGGCGGCGGCCCGCTGAGACAGTGCCTCACACGCCTCAGCACCCCACCGAGGCGCATCCCTTCGTGGAGGAAACCCCAGATGCGCTATCGCTTCGCGCTGCCCAGAAGCATGCCCGGTCACGGGAACCCTCGCAGGGCCGGACGCATGGCCGGCGCCGCGGCCGTCGGCGTCACCCTGGCCGGGCTGCTGTCCATGCCCGCGACGGCCGCACCGCAGCCGCACACCGCTGCCGTCCCGGCGCCCCGCTCGCAGGGGTCGGTGCCCTCGCCGACCGGTGCGACCACCGCCGTCACCGAGCGCCCCGCGAGCGCGGCCCGGCGGCTCAGCCCGGCCCAACTCCCGCCCCTGCAGCCGTTGTCGGCCCATCCGGCCCACCCGGCCCGCAGAGCCGCCAAGGCCGCCTCCTGCACTCCGGGCGACTTCGGCAGCCGTAGCGGCGCCGCCCTCGTGGCCTTCGTGAAGGCGTCGACCACGGACTGCGTCAACACCCTCTTCTCGGTCACCGGCAAGGACGCGCACGACGTCTTCCAGCAGTCCCAGATGCTCACTGCGGCGGCCGCGTTCACGCGCACGGCCGGGCAGTACCGGGGCGACAACTCCGGCAGCCTGGAGCAGCTGGTCCTGTTCCTGCGGGCCGGGTACTACGTGCAGTTCAACCACCCCGGCGACGTGGGCACCTACTCCACCCGCCTCACCAAGGCCGTCACGGCCGGCCTGGACGCCTTCTTCGCCCGGTCCCACTCGAAGGATGTGACGGCGGCGAACGGCGACATCCTCGGCGAGACCGTCATCCTCACCGACAGCGCCGATGCCCAGGGCCGCTATCTCCCCGTCTACGAGCGGTTGTTGAGCGACTACGACAGCCCGTACGACTCCGTGCCCAGCATGGTCAGGGCGGTCAACGACGCCTACACTCCGCTGTGGCGCGGCAACTGGAACCCCGACTACGTCAAGGCGGTCGCCGCGGACCCGTCGATCACCGACACCCTGCACGAATTCGCCCTGGACCACACGGACCTGCTCGGCACCGACAACGCCTTCCTGGACTCCAACGCCGGGATGAACCTGGCCCGTTATGTCGAGCACCCGGAACTCCAGGCGACCGTGCGGCCGCTGGCCAAGGATCTGCTGGACCAGTCCGGGATCACCGGCCCGACGGCCGCGCTGTGGGTCGCCGTCGCCACACAGGCCAACGCGTACGACGGGACCGACTGCGCGTACTACGACGTCTGCGACCTGCCCGCCAAGCTGACCGCCGCCGCCCTGCCGATCACCCACTCCTGCGACGCGGACCACACCATCCTCGCCCAGGGCCTCACGGACGCCGACCTCGACGCGACCTGCGCCAGCGTGCTGCACCAGGACGCCTACTTCCGCGGGCTGGTGAAGGCCGGCGGCGCGATACCCGGTCAGTACGTCTCCGCCATCCAGCTCGTGGTCTTCGCCAGCCGCGCCGACTACCAGACCTACGCCGGCGCGATCTACGGCGTCAGCACCGACAACGGCGGCATCACGCTGGACGGCAACCCGTCCGACCCGAACAACCACGCCACGTCGATCATGTACCAGAAGGACTCCGACGACGGCTTCACGGCCCGGATCTGGAACCTCAACCACGAGTACACGCACTTCCTCGACGGCCGAGACGACATGAAGGGCGACTTCAGCCAGCAGATCTCCGTGCCGGACATCTGGTGGATCGAGGGCCTGGCCGAGTATGTCTCCTACAGCTACCGGGGAATAGCCGACGACCAGGCCGTCCAGGAGGCCGCCAAGCACACATACAAGCTGAGCACCCTGTGGCAGAGCACGTACGACAACAGTGACGTGACCCGCACCTACCCCTGGGGCTATCTCGCCGTGCGCTACATGGCCGAGAACCACCCCGATGACATCCAGAACATGCTCGCCCGCTTCCGCGTCGGTGACTACGCCGGCGGATACGCCGTCTACCACGACGGCATCGGCACCCGTTACGACGCCGACTTCGACCAGTGGCTCACGGCGTGTGCCGCGGGTGCCTGTGCCAAGCCCGCCAAGCCTTGAGCACACGCGCCGCAGCACGGCGGCCGCCGACCGGAAACCCCGGTCGGCGGCCGCCGCCGTGCGCTGACGGTCGTCAGACCGCCGTGGCCGGGTAGGTCGGGTACTCGACGCCCGACACATGCTGGACGACCCGGACGACCTGGCAGGAGTAGCCGAACTCGTTGTCGTACCAGAGGTAGAGGATCGCGTTGTCCCCGTCGACCTTGAGGGCGCCGGCGTCCACGATCGAGGCGTGGCGCGAGCCGATGAAGTCGCTGGAGACCGCGTCGGGCGCCGTGGTGAAGTCGATCTGGCGCTTGAGCGGAGAGGTCAGCGAGACCTCACGGAGGTAGTCGTGGACCTCCTCGCGGGTGGCCTCGCGGGCCAGCTGCAGATTGAGGATCGCGATCGAGACGTCCGGCACGGGCACGCGGATCGAGCTGCCGCTGATCTGCGCCTTGAGGTCCGGCAGGGCCTTGGCGACGGCGGAGGCGGCACCCGTCTCGGTGATCACCATGTTGAGCGGCGCGGAGCGGCCGCGGCGCTCGGACTTGTGGTAGTTGTCCAGCAGGTTCTGGTCGTTGGTGAACGAGTGGACGGTCTCCACATGGCCGCGCAGCACGCCGTACTCGTCGTCCATGGCCTTCAGCGGCGGCACGATCGCGTTGGTGGTGCAGGAGGCGCAGGACAGGATCTGCTCGTCCGGCTTGACGGTGTCGTGGTTGACGCCGTGCACGATGTTCGGGACGTCGCCCTTGCCCGGCGCGGTCAGGACGACCTTCTCGATGCCGGGGCGCAGGTGCTTGGACAGGCCCTCGCGGTCGCGCCACTTGCCGGTGTTGTCGATGAGGATGGCGTCCCGGATGCCGTACTCGGTGTAGTCGACGGCGCTCGGGTCGTCGGCGTAGATCACCTTGATGGCGTTGCCGTTGGCGAGGATCGTGCTGTTCTCCTCGTCGACGGTGATCGTGCCCTGGAACTGGCCGTGGATGGAGTCGCGGCGCAGCAGCGAGGCGCGCTTGACGAGATCCTCGGCGGCCCGGCCCCCACCACCGCGCACCACGATGGCGCGCAGCCGCAGGCCGTTGCCGGAGCCGGACTTCTCGATGAGCAGCCGGGCGACCAGGCGTCCGATGCGGCCGAAGCCGTACAGGACGACATCGCGCGGCTCACGGCGCTCGATCTTGTTCGCGCCGGTGGCACCGGCGACGGCCTCGGCGGTGAACTCTTCCACGCTCAGGCCGCGGTCGTCGGCCTTGTAGGTGGTGGCCAGCATGCCGAGGTCGATCTGGGAGGGTCCCAGGTCGAGGGAGGTCAGGGCCTTCAGGAACGGCATGGTCTCGGTGACCGACAGCTCCGCGCCTGCGATCTGCCGGGCGAAGCGGTGCGTCTTGAGGATGCTGACCACCGACTTGTTCACCAGGGAGCGGCTGTGCAGCAGGACGGTCACGTCCTGCTCGCGGTGCAGCTTCCCGATGAGCGGGATCATCGACTCCGCGATCTCCTCGCGGATCTTCCAGTTGGTGAACGAGTCGTCGTTGACAGTCACGGATCCATCTTTCGAGCTAGGGAGCGCTCATATGGTAACCAGACCTCTCACGTGCTTCTTCGGGGGGTGGTGGGGGTAAGGGATTTGCACGCTTTCCTTGACTGATTCCTGAATCAGGGTGGATGTACGTAAGAAACCCGAGTCGCGGATTGCACGTCTAACCTGGCGTGCCCAAGGTCAATAGAGTGAGCACCTCCTCCATGCCGCGGCCCGAGTCGGCCGCCCCGTCCCGGCCCCTGCGCCCCCCGACCCTGCCCTGGATCGCCCGGCGTGGGATCCCCGAGGGGGCGCTCCCAGCCCTCGCCCTGTTCGCGGCCGTACGGCTCGCCGGGGTTCTCGTGGTGATCCTCACGAACGCGGTGCGGGGCCATCCACTAGTCAAGAGCTTCGCCCATTCCTGGGACTCGCGCTGGTATCTGCACATCGCCGAGCACGGCTACGGCCACCTGATCTGGATCACCCCGCAGGGCGCCCCGCAGAGCGACTGGGCGTTCTTCCCGCTGTACCCCGCGCTCATCAGGACACTGACCACGGTCCTGCCGTTCACCCCCGGCCAGGCCGCGATACTCATCGCCTGGATCGCCGCGGGCATCGCGGCGTACGGCGTGTACGTCATCGGCCACCGCCTCTATGGGCGCGGGGTCGCCACCGCGCTGGTCGCCCTGTGGGCCGCCCAGCCGCACTCCGTCGAGCTGACCGTCGCCTACACCGAGTCGCTGTTCGCCGCGCTCGCCGTCTGGGCGCTGTACTACGTGCTCAAGGGCCGCTGGCTGTGGGCCGGGACCCTGGCCGGGCTGGCGGGGCTGTCCCGGCCGAGCGGCTTCGCGGTGGCGGTGGCCGTCTCCCTCGCCGCCGCCGTCGAGGTGCTGCGGCAGCGCGGCCGGGCCCCGGTGAGCCTGTGGGCCGGTGCCGTGCTCGCCCCGCTGGGCTGGCTCGGCTATGTGCTCTGGGTGGGCACGCAGACCGGAGACGTGCTCGGCGGCTACTTCAAGGTGCAGAGCGCCTGGGACTCCCGCTTCGACTTCGGTGCGGGCTCGGCGCGCTTTCTGAAGAACCTGCTGCTGCACGGCGGAGGCTTCGTCTACCCGGCGGCCCTGGTGATCGTCGCGGCCGGTGTGCTGCTGTTCGCGCTGCTCTGCCTGGAGCGTGCCCCGCTGGCCCTGGTCGTCTTCGCCGGGGTGCTGATCCTGCTCGTGGTCGGCGGTTCCGGCACCTTCTCCTCCAAGCCGCGGTTCCTGCTGCCCGCCTTCCCCCTCCTCATCCCCATGGCCCGTGCGCTGACCCGGACCTGGCGGGTGCGGCCGGCCCACGCCATGGTCGTCTACGGCGGCCTCACCGTCGTGTCCCTGTTGTTCGGCGCCTATGTGGCGGTGGTGGCCCACTCGCCGCTGTGAGCCACGACGGCACCAAGGCCCCCGGAGCCCGGACGTACGCGAAGGTGCGTGCCACCCGGGTTCGCGGGGGCCGCTTTCGGGGATCCGTGCCCTCGGGGCCGCGAGAGCGCGATCATGAGATATAGGTAAAATCTAGGCGTTTGCTGAAATTTCAGGCGGACGGTCATGCAAGGCCACCGCCGCGCCGGAAGTGATCGATGCCCCGCAAGCGCTCCACGGACAACGGCGACGAGCTGCTGGTCAGACTCGGTTCGCTCACCGCCCAGGCACGTGAGCGCGCGGAGCTGCAGCGCACCCAGGTCGAGCTGGCCATCGCCCTGCAGCGCGGCATGCTGCCCCGGGACCTGCCCACCGCCCCCGGCCTGCATCTCGCCGTCCGCTACACACCGGCCAACCTCGGCCTCAACGTGGGCGGCGACTGGTACGACGCGTTCGCCCTGCCCGACGAGCGGATCGGGCTGTCCATCGGCGACGTACAGGGGCACAACATCGAGGCCGCCGCCTTCATGGGCCAGGTGCGGGCCGGACTGCGCGCCCTCGCCTCGGTGACCGGCGATCCGGGCGAACTGCTCGCCCGCACCAACGACCTGCTGCTCTCGCTGGGCACCGACCTCTTCGCCACTTGCACCTTCATGCGCCTCGACCCGGCCACCGGGGTCCTGGAGAGCGCACGGGCCGGCCACATCCCGTTCGTATGGGCCACGGCCGAGGGCAAGTCCGGCGTCGTCGACGACGAGGGAGGGCCGCCGCTCGGCATCGACAAGGGCATGGAGTTCCCGGTGAGCAGACACCGGCTCACCACGGGCGGAGTGTTCGTCCTGGTCACCGACGGCGTGGTGGAGGGCCCCTCACTGAGCATCGAGGAGGGCCTCGACCAGGTGGTGCGCCTCGCCGGCATCGCCGCCGTCGCCGGCCTGGAGGCCCACGCGCTGGCCGCCGCCGTGATCAAGGGCGCCGAGAGCGTCGGGCACGAAGACGACGCGGCCGTCCTCGTCGTCGGCCTGGACGCTCCCGGAAACCAGCCGTGACCGGGCCGCCGCCCCCGTGCACGCCGGAACCGGATCCAGCCCGACCGGTCCGCTCGCCCGCCGTGCACCTGGACGTCGGGTGCCGCGCAGGCGGTCCTGCATTCAGCCATAGGGCCGGACGGCACCGGCTCTCGCCTCGCCGAGCCGGGGCCACCGGTGTGAGATGGCTGCTGTGGTGGGTATCCAGGATCTGCGCCGGCCGGGCGGCTACGCCGTCCAGGTACTGGCCGTCGCGGCCTGCTACTACGGCGCGGCCCGCCTCGGACTCCTGCGCGGACTCGCCGTCGAGGACGCCGTCGTCACCCCCATCTGGCCACCGACCGGCATCGCCGTCGCCGCCCTGCTGATCCTCGGCCTGCGCTGCTGGCCCGGCATCACCATCGGCGCCTTCTTCGCCGTGCTGTACCTCACCACCCCCGGCCTCGACGTGCTCGGCACCCTCGCCGCCCAGACCTGCGCACCGGTGGTCGCGGTGCTGCTGCTGCGCCGGGCCCGCTTCCACACCGACCTCGGCCGGTTGCGGGACGGCGTCGCCCTGGTGTTCCTCGGCGCGCTGACCGCGATGCTGATCAGCTCGACCGCCGCCGCGGGGCTCCTCGTCCTCACCGGCAAGCTGGACGCGGACAGCTTCGGGCCGGTCTGGCTGGCCTGGTGGGTCGGCGATGCCATGGGCGTCCTGCTCGTCACCCCGCTGCTGCTGTTGCTGCACGGTGCGCGCTGGCCGCCGTCCCTGGCCCGCTGGAAGGAGGCGACCGCGCTGACCGTCGTCGCCTGCTGCCTGGTGCCGGTGGCCGTCTACAGCTCGCTCAGCCTGCTGTACCTCGTCTACCCGCTCCTCATCTGGGCCGCCCTGCGGTTCCAGCTCGTGGGCAGCGTGCTGTGCGCGCTGCTGACGTCCGTGCTGGCCAGCGTCGCCGCGACGGACGGCGTCGGGGCCTTCACGGGACTGAGCCGGATCGAGATCATGGCCAAGCTGCAGACGTTCAACGGCTCGATGGCGCTGACCGCCCTGCTGCTGTCCGCGCTGATCACCGAGCAGCGCAACACCCGGCGCTCGGTGGAGAAGGCCTGCCAGGAACTGGTCGAGGTGCTGGAACACCTCACCGCGGGCGAAACCCCACGACCGCGGTCGCAGCGGGACACCGACGGCGCGGACGGCATGGACGACCGGCCGTGGCCCACCGGACCCCTGTGACGCGTACGGCGGCCCTGCGACTCCTCCAAGGCGGCCAGGCGGCCAGGCATCCGGTGACGGGGGCTGGGCGGACCGGTGGTCACCTCCCGGCGTGTCGTGCGGCCGGTCCGGGGCACCGGGAGACGATGAGCCGAGCCCGGAGGGGCACGGTCCGGACCGGAGGGACAGACGCGGCATGGAGCAGCGGACGGCGAGCGCGGCGGACCGGCGGACCGGCGCGGACCGGGCCCGCTCCAACGGCCCGGAACGGCCCGACGGCACGGTCGTACGGCCCCCGGACGCCACCGATGCCCGCCGTCGTGTCCCGCGCACCGACCGCCTGCTGAGCGACCCCCGGCTGATCGCGGCGGTGCACCGGCTCGGCGCCACCGTGGTGAAGTCCGCCGTACGCGAGGCGCAGCAGCGGGCCCGCGAGGGAACCGTCCCGCCCGAGCGGGTGCCGGAGACGGCTCTCGCCCTGCTGCCGGGTACCGCGAGCGGCCTGCGCCCGGTGATCAACGCCACCGGGGTGCTGCTGCACACCAACCTCGGCCGGGCGCCGCTGTCGGCCGCCGCTCGGCAGGCCGTCCAGGAGGCCGCCGGGCCCACCGACGTCGAACTGGACCTGACGGCCGGCGTCCGCGCCCGCCGCGGCCGCTCGGCGCTCGGCGCCCTGCGCGAGCGCGTGCCCAGCGCCGGGGACGTGCACGTCGTCAACAACGGCGCCGCCGCGCTCGTCCTCGCCGCCACCGCTCTCGCGACCGGCCGGGAGATCGTCGTCAGCCGCGGCGAGATGGTGGAGATCGGCGACGGCTTCCGCCTGCCCGACCTGCTCGTCTCGACCGGCGCCCGGCTCCGCGAGGTCGGCACGACCAACCGCACGACCGCCGCCGACTACGCAGCCGTGCTCGGCCCCGAGACCGCCTTCGTGCTCAAGGTGCATCCGTCCAACTTCCGCATCACCGGCTTCACCCGGTCCGCCGAGACCGCCGAACTCACCGGTCTCGGTGTCCCGGTCGTCGTCGACATCGGCTCCGGGCTGCTCGCCCCGCATCCGGCGCTGCCCGGGGAACCCGACGCCGACACCCAGCTGCGCGCGGGCGCCTCGCTAGTCACCGCCAGCGGCGACAAACTGCTCGGCGGCCCCCAGTGCGGACTGCTGCTCGGCGACCGGGACCTGGTCCGCACCCTCGCCCGGCACCCGCTGGCCCGCGCCCTGCGTGTCGACAAGCTCACCCTCGCCGCGCTGGAGGCCACCCTCTCCGGCCCGCCCACCCCGACCGCCCTGGCCCTCGCCGCCGATCCGGCCGCGCTGCGCGCCCGCGCCGGCCGGATCGCCGAGCGCCTCGCCGCGGCCGGCATCGACGCACGACCCGTCGAGTGCGCCGCCACCGTCGGCGGCGGAGGCGCCCCCGGACTCACCCTGCCCAGCGCGGCGGTGTCCCTGCCGGAGCCGTACGCCGCCGTGCTGCGCACCGGCCCCGTCCCCGTCGTCGGGCGGCTGGAGTCGGGCCGCTGTCTGCTGGACCTGCGCGCGGTGCCCGGCCAGGACGACGAACGGCTGGCCGAGGCCGTGCGCGCGGCCCGGCCCGCGGGGGAAGGGCCGGCCTGATGCGGGTGCTCGCCACCGCCGGCCATGTCGACCACGGCAAGTCCGCCCTGGTACGAGCGCTCTCCGGCATGGAACCCGACCGCCACCCGGAGGAACGCCGCCGCGGCCTCACCCTCGACCTGGGCTTCGTATGGATGAGGCTCGGCCCGGACGGGGACCACCTCGCCTTCGTCGACGTACCCGGGCACGAGCGTTTCGTGCCGACCATGCTGGCCGGAGTCGGCCCGGTGCCCGCCGTGCTGTTCGTCGTCGCCGCCGACCAGGGCTGGCAGCCCCAGTCCGAGGAGCACCTGGCCGTCCTCGACGCGCTCGGCGTCCGGCACGCCGTCCTCGCGGTGACCCGCAGCGACCTCGCCGACCCCGGACCCGTACGCGCCGACGCCGTCGAGCGGCTGGCCCGGACCTCCCTCGGGAAGGTGCCCGCGGTCGCGGTGAGCGCGGTCACCGGTGCCGGACTCGACGAGCTGACGCACCAACTGGAGCTGCTGGCAGGTGAGTTGAGCGATCCCGACCCTGACGCCGACGTACGGCTGTGGCTCGACCGGGCCTTCACCGTGCGCGGGCACGGCACCGTCGTGACCGGCACGCTGGGCGCGGGCACCCTGCGCGTCGGGGACCGGTTGGCCAGTGGCGACGGCCCGGCCGTGCTCCGGGTGCGCGGGCTGCAGACCCTGCGCGAGCGGCGGACGGCGGTCAGCGGCGTCGCCCGGGTGGCCGTCAACCTGCACGGACACGGCGACGACGGCCTGCGCCGGGGGCAGGTGCTGCTCACCCCGGACCGCTGGCCGCGCAGCGAGGTGCTCGACGTCCGGGTCACCGGTGAGCCGGTGGCCGACCTGCCCCGCTCGGTCACCCTGCACATCGGCACCGCCGCCGTCCCCGTCACCGTCCGCCCGCTCGGCGACGACACCGCCCGCCTCACCCTCGCCCGCGGCCTGCCGCTGCGGGTCGGCGACCGCGCGGTGCTGCGCGAACCGGGCGGCGGCCGTACGCCCTGCGGGGTCACCGTCCTCGACGTACTGCCGCCCCCGCTGACCAGGCGCGGCGCCGGCCGGGCCCGCGCCGCCGAACTCGCCGCCCTGACCGGCCGCCCCGACGGCGCCGCCGAACTACGCCGCCGCAAGCTGATCCGGCGCGCCGACCTGCGGGCGATGGGCGTCCCGGCGCCCGTCGCACCGGTCGTGGGGGACTGGCTGGCGGACGACGTGCACTGGGCCGCCCTGAAGGACCGGCTGGCCACCGAGGTGGGGCGGCACGCGCGGGAGCATCCGCTGGAGCCGGGTCTGCCCACCGAGGCGGCCCGCCGCCTGCTCGGTCTGCCCGACCGGGCCCTCGTCGACGCCCTGGCCGATGCCCTGCCCCAACTCCACGGCGTCCAGGGCCGGTTGTATCTCGCCGACGGCCTCGGACCGGCCGCCCTGCCCCCACCCGTCCACGCCGCCGTGGACGCCGTACGCCAGGACCTCGCCCTTACCCCGTTCCGTGCCCCCGAGGCCGGCCGGCTTGCCGAACTCGGCCTGGACCGCAAGGCGTTGGCTGCCGCACACGCGGCCGGTGCTCTGCTGCGGATCGCCGACGGGATCGTGCTGCTGCCCGGCGCCGCCGCCGAGGCCGCCGCCGTACTGCGCGCACTGCCCCAGCCGTTCACGCTCGGCGAGGCCCGGCGCGCGCTCGACACCACCCGTCGGGTGGCCGTACCGCTGCTGGAGTTCCTGGACTCGCGGGGCCACACCGAACGTGTCGACGACCAGCGCCGCCGCTGCCGTACGGATGCGACGGACGGAGACGGACGGGAATCGAACCCGCCGGCCCGAGATCCTCGGGCCCCTCGGTTTTGAAGACCGGGAGGGCCACCAGGCACCCACACGCCTCCGCCCGTCAGGCTACTGCCCCAGGAGACCGCCGGAATGACACCGACATCCCCGCCGTTCCACCAGGCCCCTGTCCGGCTCACGCAGTACGCCCACGGCGGCGGCTGCGCCTGCAAGATCCCGCCCGGGGAGCTGGAGGAGATGGTCGCGGGACTGACCGCACAGGGGGTGACCGGGGGAGACACCACGCTGCTCGTCGGGCTCGCCACCGGTGACGACGCCGCCGTGGTCGCGCACCGGGGCACCGCGGTCGTCTGCACGGCCGACTTCTTCACCCCGGTCGTGGACGACCCCTACGACTGGGGGCGTATCGCCGCCGCCAACGCCCTGTCCGACGTGTACGCGATGGGCGGCCGGCCGGTGCTCGCCGTGAACCTGCTGGCCTGGCCGCGCGAGAAGCTCCCCTTCGAGCTGGCCCGTGAGGTGCTGCGCGGCGGACTGGCCGTCGCCACCGAGGCCGGCTGCCACATCGGTGGCGGGCACAGCGTCGACGACCCGGAACCGAAGTACGGCATGGCCGTCACCGGACTCGCCGATCCCGCGCGGCTGCTGCGCAACGACGCCGGCCGGCCCGGGCAGCCGCTGTCGCTGACCAAGCCGCTGGGCGTGGGTGTGCTGAACAACCGGCACAAGGCCACCGGCGAGCGGTTCGAGCAGGCCGTCGCCACGATGGCGGCCCTGAACCGGGACGCCGCCGAGGCCGCGCTGGCCGCCGGGGCCGGCTGCGCCACCGACGTCACCGGGTTCGGTCTCCTCGGCCATCTCCACAAACTGGCCCGGGCCTCCGGCGTGAC
This sequence comes from Streptomyces sp. NPDC052101, assembly GCF_040680235.1. Classification (NCBI taxonomy): domain Bacteria; kingdom Bacillati; phylum Actinomycetota; class Actinomycetes; order Kitasatosporales; family Streptomycetaceae; genus Streptomyces; species Streptomyces sp. NPDC052101. The sequence goes on along the minus strand of NZ_JBFAWH010000010.1, from coordinate 202,687 downwards.
CGCCGTGGTCGACACCGCCGCAGTCCCCTATCTGGAGGGGGCGCGGGAGGCCGTCCGGGACGGGTACGTCAGCGGCGGCACCCGGCGCAATCTCGCCTGGGTCGCCCCGCACACCGACTTCGGGGACACCGACGGCGACACCCGGCTGCTGCTGGCCGACGCCCAGACCTCCGGCGGGCTGCTCGTCGCCGGCGAGGTACCCGGAGCGCCGGTGGTGGGGGAGCTGGTGCCGCGCGCCGGCCACTCGCTGGTGCTCCGATGACTCAGGGCTCCGCTCAGGGCTCCGTTCCGGTGTGCTCGTCGATGCCCGCGCGCCGCCGGTAGGCCCGCACCAGTTCCACGGACGCCGGACCGCGCGGCCGTCGGCCCGGGCGGATGTCCACGGCGAACGCCTTCGACTCCTGGATGTGCACGTTCGGGTCCAGGGACAGATGGAGCAGCTCGTTGGCCGCGTCCCCGGTGCTGTAGCCGTTGGGACCCCAGTGGTACGGCAGCCCCACCTGGTGCAGCCTGCGTCCCTGCACCGTCAGCGGCACCATCCGGTGGGTCACCAGCACCCGTGCCTCGATCACGCCTCGGGCGCTGACGATCGTCGCCCACCCGGTGTGGGCCAGACCCCGCTCGGCCGCCAGCTCGGGGGAGACCTCGCAGAAGAACTCCGGTTGCAGCTCGGCCAGATACGGCAGCCAGCGGGACATGCCGCCCGCCGTGTGGTGCTCGGTGAGCCGGTAGGTGGTCGCCACGTACGGGAACACCTCTGCGCCGGGTTCGTCGCCGCTCGGCTGGTAGCGGTTGTCGGGAAGCGACGGCATCACATGCCGTACCGGATTGCGCTGTTGGTCGTAGAGCAGGTTCGGGAACGGCGAGTCCTGCGGCTCGTAGTGGGCCGGCAGCGGGCCGTCGGTGAGCCCGGACGGCACATACAGGGAGGCCTTGCCGTCGGCCTGCATGAGGAACGGGTCCGTGCCCGACAGGGCCTCGGGGCCGGTCGCGTCCTCGGGCGGCTCGTGGCCGGGTGCCTTGTCCTTCTTGAAGTCGGGCACGTCGTGCCCGGACCACTCGCCCTTCTCCGCATCCCACCACACCAGCGCCTTCCGCTCGCTCCACGGCCTGCCCTGCGGGTCGGCGGAGGCCCGGTTGTACAGGATCCGGCGGTTGGCCGGCCACGCCCATGCCCACTCGGCCGCCACCCAGTCCTGCTCCCGGCCGGGCCTGCGGCGGGCGGCCTGGTTGACGCCGTCGGCGTAGACACCGCAGTAGATCCAGCAGCCGCAGGCGGTCGAGCCGTCCGGCTTCAGCTGCTCGTAGGAGGAGAGCGGGGTGCCCGCGGCGTCATGGCCGTTGATCTCGGCGAGCACGGCCTCCGCGTCCGGTTCGGCAAGCCGGCCCCTCGTCGGATAGTCCCAGGCCAGATCGAGCACGGGCCGGTCCATCTCGTCGGTGGACCCCGCGAGTTTCTGCCGGATGATCCGCCCCAGGTGGTAGGTGAACCACAGGTCGCTGCGTGAGTCGCCGGGCGGCTCGACCGCCTGGTGGTGCCACTGCAGCAGCCGCTGGGTGTTGGTGAAGCTGCCGTCCTTCTCGGTGTGCGCGGCGGCCGGCAGGAAGAACACCTCGGTGCGGATGTCCTCGGTGCGCAGCTCCCCGGTCTCGATCTCGGGCCCGTTCTGCCACCAGGTCGCCGACTCGATCAGCGAGAAGTCGCGGACGACCAACCAGTCCAGGTTGGCCATGCCCAGCCGCATCACCTTGGCGTCGGCGTTGCCCACCGCCGGGTTCTCGCCGAACAGGAAGTAGCCCTTGCAGACGCCCTCCAGCTGGGCCATGGCCGTGTCGTACGCCGAGTGGGAGCCGGTGAGCCGGGGCAGGTAGTCGAAGCAGAAGTCGTTCTCGGCGGTCGCCGCGGCGCCCCAGTACGCCTTGAGCAGGCTCACCAGGTACGCGCGCATGTTGCCCCAGTAGCCCTTGCGGGTGGTCGTGGCCGCGACGAAGGCGTCCAGGTCCTGGTCCCGCTGGGCGTACGGCATCGGGATGTAGCCCGGCAGCAGGTTGAAGAGCGTCGGGATGTCCGTGGAGCCCTGGATGGAGGAGTGGCCGCGCAGGGCCAGGATGCCGCCGCCCGGCCGGCCGATGTTGCCGAGCAGGGTCTGCAGCACGGCCGCCGCACGGATGTACTGCACGCCCACCGTGTGCTGCGTCCAGCCGACCGCGTAGGCGAAGGCCGTCGTACGGTCACGGCCGGAGTTGTCCGTGACCAGCTCGCACACCTGCCGGAACAGGTCCTGCGGCACCCCGCAGATCTGCTCGACCAGTTCCGGTGTGTAGCGGGCGTAGTGCCGCCTGAGCACCTGGAACACACAGCGCGGATGGGCCAGTGTCTCGTCCCGCTCCGGCTCGCCCGCGGCGCCCTCGTACTGCCAACTGCCGTTGTCGTACGTGCGGTTGCGGGCGTCGAGGCCGGAGAACACGCCGCCCAGGTCCTCGGTGTCGTGGAAGTCCGCCCGCAGGATCATCGGGGCGTTGGTGTACGCCACGACGTAGTCACGGAAGCACTTGTCCCGCTCCAGGACGTAGTGGATGATCCCGCCGAGGAACGCGATGTCCGTGCCCGCGCGCAGCGGCACGTGCACGTCGGCCAGCGCGCTGGTGCGAGTGAACCGCGGGTCGACGTGGATCAGCTTCGCGCCCCGCGCCTTGGCCTCCATCACCCACTGGAACCCGACCGGGTGGCACTCGGCCATGTTCGAGCCCTCGATGACGACACAGTCCGCGTTCTGCAGGTCCTGCTGGAAGGTGGTCGCGCCGCCGCGTCCGAACGAGGTTCCCAGACCGGGAACGGTGGAGGAGTGTCAAACCCGCGCCTGGTTCTCGATCTGGATCGCTCCCAGCGCGGTGAACAACTTCTTGATCAGGTAGTTCTCTTCGTTGTCGAGCGTGGCTCCGCCGAGGCTCGCGATGCCGAGGGTGCGCCGGGTGCGGGTCTCGTCCACCTGCCACTGCCACCCCGCCCGGCGGGACTCGATCACCCGGTCCGCGATCATGTCCATCGCGGTGCCGAGGTCCAGCCGCTCCCACTCGGTGACGTGCGGGCGCCGGTGGAGCACCTGGTGCTCGCGCGCGTCCCCGGTGGTCAGCTGCAGGCTCGCCGCGCCCTTGGGGCACAGCCGGCCGCGCGAGACGGGGGAGTCCGGGTCGCCCTCGATCTGGGTGACCTTCTCATCCTGGACGTACACGTTCTGGCCGCAGCCCACCGCGCAGTACGGGCAGACCGACTTCACCACGCGGTCGGCGGTGGCCACCCGGGGCGTGAGCCGCTCGCTGCGCCCGCTCTTCGCCGCGGCGCCCCGGCCCAGCGGATCGGTGCCGGTCAGCTGGCGGTAGACGGGCCAGGAGTCGATCCAGGTGCGTACGCCCACGGCCATTCCTCCCGCTCGGTCCCTCGATCTGGGCGGTTCCTCGATTTTCCCGCACGCGCGCGGTTACGGCATCTCGCGCCCCGTCACCGGCCGGACCCGGCACCCGCGTCCAGCAGTTCGGCCACGAGACGGCGCGCGTACGCGGCGTCGAGCCCGGCCGGGCGGAAGAGGATGCGGTACATCATGGGGGCGACGACGCGATCCATGACCGCTTCCACGCCGGGAGCACCCTCCCCGCGGTCGATCGCCCGGGCGAGCATGGCGTCGGCCTGTTCGGCCGCGTAGGCCGAGCACCGGCCGGCGTTGCCGCCGTCCGGGTCGCCGAGCAGGGCGTCGCGGATGTACGCCCGGCCCGGTGGAGAGGCCATCTCGTCGAGGAACTGTTCGGCCCAGGCTGTCAGGTCGGCCCGCAGGTTCCCGTGGTCCTGCGGCGCCGTCTCCGGCCGCAGACGCTCCACGGCGACGTCGGACAGCAGTTCCTGCAGGTCGCCCCAGCGGCGGTAGATCGTCGACGGTGTGACGCCCGCGCGGTGGGCGACCAGCGGCACCGTCAGCCCGTCGCGCCCAAGCTCCGACATGAGTTCGCGGACAGCGGCGTGCACCGATGCCTGCACCCGGGCGCTGCGCCCGCCGGGGCGCACCATCTCCTTGCGGCTCATGGACCCAACCCTAAAGAAGGCCGACGCCTAAAGCTAATCGTTTGCTTTAGCTGAGGTGTGCGCCGTAGGCTGCTTAAAGCAAACGGATTGCGTTTATTCTCGTACCGAGATCGCAGGAGATGACGGACCATGCAGCCCTCCCTCGCCGCCCCCCTCCCCTCCTGGACCTTGGGTGACATCGCCGTGCACCGCGTCGACGAGGTCCCGCTGCCGCCCGCCACCGGACCGTGGCTCCTGCCCGACGCCCGCCCCGACGTCGTGACCGGTCAGGGCTGGCTGCACCCCCACTTCGCCGACCGCGAGGGCACCTTGCGCATCGACAGTCACAGCTTCGCCTTCGTCGTGGACGGGATGCGCGTCCTCGTAGACACCGGCATCGGCAACGGCAAGCAGCGGGCCAACCCCGCCTGGCACAACCTGCACACCCCGTACCTGGAGCGCCTCACCGCCGCCGGGTTCCCCCCGGACTCCGTCGACCTGGTGATCCTCACCCATCTGCACGCCGACCACGTCGGCTGGAACACACGGGAACGCGACGGCGTCTGGGTCCCCACCTTCCCCCACGCCCGCTACCTCACCTCACGCACCGAACGGGACTTCTGGGCCGGGTACGACATGGACGAGGCGCGCCGGCAGATGTTCGCCGACTCCGTGATCCCGGTGGAGCAGGCGGGGCTGCTGGACCTCGTCGACGTTTTGGCCGAGGGCGCCGAGATCACCCCGGGCCTGCGCCTGACACCCACGCCCGGACACACCCCCGGCCATGTCGCCGTCGAGCTGACCAGCCGGGGCGCGCGAGCCGTGATCACCGGCGACTGCGTCCACCATCCGGTCCAGCTCGCCCACCCCGCCATCGGCGCCTGCGTCGACATCGACCCGCGGCAGTCCGAGGCCTCGCGCCGCGCACTGCTCCGGTCGGTCGCCGACACGGACACCCTGCTCCTCGGCACCCACTTCGCCCCGCCCACCGCCGGCCGCGTGATCACGCAGGGGGACGCCTACCGACTGCTGCCGGTGCCCGCGGCCTGAGCCGCCATGCGAACGCACGGGGCGTGCCGCTCGGCGGTCAGCTCTGCCTGGCGTGCATGGGGTTGTGGGCGACCTCGTCCGGGCAGGTGCCGTGCGCGCCACGCATCCGCCGGTCGCGCTGCCAGTCGGACGTCGCGAGGGCGAGCGACGCCAGCATGCCGACGAGGGCGGCGCCCAGTGCGGCGAGGAGGGCGCCGCGGTAGTCGTGGCCCCTGCCGAGCACCAGGTAGAAAAGGCCGGGCAGGGCGGCGGTCCCCACCGCGGCGCCGAGCCGCTGTCCGGTCTGCAGGGCGCCGCCCGCCGCGCCCGCCATGTGCACGGGCACGTCCCGCAGGGTCATGGTGATGTTGGGGGAGACCACGAAACCGCTGCCGATGCCCCCGAGGAACAGGACCGGGGCCGCGACCCAGGGCGCGATGCCCGGGGGTGCCAGACGGAGCAGCAGCGCGGTGCCGCCCAGGCCGACGATCACGCCCGTGAGGCCGCACACGGTGAGCAGCCGGCCGAACCGGTCCACCAGTCGGCCCGCGACCGCGGCCGCGCCCGCCGAGCCCAGGGCGAAGGGGGTCACGGCGAGACCGGACCGGAGCGGGGAGAAGCCCAGCCCGTGCTGGTAGAAGAGCGCGAAGACCAGCCAGATGCCGCTGAACCCGATGAAGTACAGCGTGCCCACGCCGGCGCCGACGGCGTAACCGCGCACGGTGGTGAACAGGCGAGGGTCGAGCAGCGGCTGTTCACCCCGGGCGACCAGGCGGCGCTGCCACAGGGCGAAGACGGCGAGGATCGCGGCGCCGACCGGGAACAGCCACCACAGGCGGCCGAGCCCGCCGGAGTCCGCCTGGACCAGCGGGAACATCAGCGCGAGGACGCCGAGGCCGAGGAGCAGGACGCCGGGCAGATCCACATGTCCGCGGCCGGAGCGCCGGGTGGCGGGCAGCAGGCGGCGGCCGAGGAGGACGGCGAGGATGCCGATGGGGACGTTGACGTAGAAGATCCACCGCCAGCCCTGGGCGCCGGAGGCGAGGGCGAGGACGGCGCCGCCGGTGAGGGGACCGGCGGCCGAGGAGATGCCGACGGTGGAGCCGAAGAAGCCGAAGGCGCGGCCGCGTTCGGCGCCACGGAACATCTGCTGGATCAGCGCGGAGTTCTGCGGGGCCATGAAGCCGGCCGCCAGCCCCTGGGCGAGGCGGGCCACCACCAGCAGCGTGATGTCGGGAGCCGCCCCGCAGGCCGCGCTGAAGACGACGAAGCCGGTGAGGGCGAGCAGGAAGATACGGCGCCGGTCCAGTGCGTCGCCGAGCCGGCCGGCGACGACGAGGGCGAGGGCGAAGGTGAGCGCGTATCCGGACACCACCCACTGCACCTGGGCGGGGGAGGCGTGCAGCTCCCGCTGGATGGTGGGCAGGGCGACCGCGACGATCGTCACGTCCAGCAGGCTCATGAAGCCGGCCACCAAGGTGACCCACAGGGCCCGCCACCGGCGCGGATCCGGCTCGTACCCGGCTTCCTGCGCGCCAGGCCCGCCGCTGTCCGCCGCTGATGCCGCCGCTGTCACCTGGGCTCCTCTCGCCAAGGCCGCACCCGGATCGCCAAGGCCGCACCCGGATCGCCAAGGCCGCACCCGGATCGCCGGCGCCGGCCGGGCGAACCGCCTACCCCGGCCGACACGGGCACACCACACAGCCTGCTACCGCGGCCTTCCCGGGGCAAAGGCGGACCGGGCGGTCACCGCGCCGAGGGTTCTGACCTGATTCCGCCCGAACTTTTCCCGCACTTCCGGCATCACACCTGGGGTAAGGCGAGTTACGAATCCACGACGAACGGGAGAACGCGCACCATGACCCACCCGCACCAGAGCCACACGCCTGACACCGCCCCGCTTCCCCGCTCCGACCGGCGGCGGCGCCTCGTACGCGCGGCGCTCGCCGTCACCGGCGTCGCCACACTGGGGATCGCCGGCGCGGGAGTGGCACAGGCCACCGGGACGGGTGCCGCGCATGCGACGCCCACCTGTGCCGTCTCCGCGCTGAGCGCCTCGTTCGGCGAAGGGCTGGCCGGTGGCATGAATCACCAGGGCGTGGTGGTGAAGCTGAAGAACACCAGTGCCCACACCTGCCAGTTGCGGGGCTACCCGGGCCTCGGTCTGGAGAACGCCGCTCACCGGACGCTCCCCTCGACCACCCACTGGGGCGACACCTGGTACGCGAAGAGCCCCGCCAAGACCACGCTGACGCTGCGCAAGGGGCAGAGCGCGGAGGCGGTCATAGCGTGGACGCACGCCAACACCGGCACCGCCGACGCCGTCCATGCCGCCTATCTGGAGGTCACGCCGCCCGCGGCCACGAACCACAAGACGCTCAAGTTCCCGGAGTGGGTCGACAACGGAGACCTCAGTGTCACCGCTCTCGCCTACCGGGTCCCCGTCACCCCCTGAGCACGCCACCACCGTGACACCGGAGGCCTAGCGACCGCGGGCCGCGAGCCGTTCCCGTTGCGGTACGACGGTGTACTCGGGGTCCTCGGCGGAGGCCACCCCCGCGTGGAACACGCCGAAGCGCAGGGCCGCCGAGCCGGTGAGCAGTGCGGTTCCGGCCACGAGGGCGAGGCGCCGGTCCCGCCCGCGCCACAGAGCGAGGGCGGCGCCGCCCGCCGTGAGCAGTTCGGCCGTCCGCAGCAACAGCTGCGGGCGGCCCTCGTCGAAGGGCTCGGCAGCCAGGCCCATGCGCCGCTTCATCGCCCGGAAGGCGCCCAGTTCCAGGGCGGCCCCGAGTGCGGCCAGCCGGCGTGCGGGCCCCGCCTGAGCGGTCGGCGCCGCGGCCAGGGCCAGGCCGGACGCGGCGGTGGCGGCGGAGCCCGCGAAGACGAAGGGCAGCTCGCGGTAGCCCTCGTGCCAGGCGGGCACCGCCGTGTCGGACAGCAGTACCGCGGTGTATGTCGCCACCGCCGGTCCGAGTACGGCGGCCGCCGCCGTCGCGGCCGAGCCCAGCAGCCGGCAGCGGCCCGCGGCTTCGGTGGCCGCCGCGGTCATCGTCAGCGGCGCGTATCCCGCCAGCAGCCACGAGCCCACGCTCATCGGGGAAGTGGGTTTGAAGACCCGGAGCATGTTCAGGAAACGGGCCGGGCGGCCCAGGTCGTGCACCAGCGCGGCCAGCGAGAGCGAGATGGCCCCGGCCGCCCCGAACTTCGCCGGTGCCGCGAGCCCCGGCCGGTCGGTGGCCTGCGCCCCGGCCGCCAGCAGCGAGGAGGCCCCGGCCAGACCACCGAGGTACAGATACCCGGCGATGTCCAGCGCCCGCCACGTCGGCTTCTTCAGCACGGGCCTGCCGTAGTACGACGAGAACGCGGCGTCCGGCACCATCGGCTGCTCGCCCCGCCCGCGCCGGCGCCTGCCACGGCCCGCGCCCGGTACGCCCTCGCGCCCGGCGTCCGACTCCGTCATCGCCCCCTCCGGACGAAACCGCCCAGGGCGAGCGCGGCCAGGGAAGCGGCGGCCAGAGCCGCGTGCCGCCACATGCCGGGCAGGTCCCGGGTGGTGACCACCGGGTCCGGGGGCAGGCCGTAGACCTCCGGCTCGTCCAGCAGCAGGAAGAACGCCCCGGCGCCGCCGACGCCGTCGTCCGGGCTCTCGCCGTACAGCCGTGCGCCGGACACACCGGCCGCGTGCAGCTCGGCCACCCGGACCCGCGCCCGCTCCCGCAACTCCTCCAGCGGGCCGAACTGGATCGAGTCGGTCGGGCAGGACTTCGCACAGGCCGGTTCCATGCCGACGCCGAGCCGGTCGTAGCACAGGGTGCACTTCCACACCCGGCCGTCGTCCCTGCGCTGGTCGATGACGCCGTACGGGCAGGCGGGCACGCAGTAGCCGCAGCCGTTGCACACGTCCTGCTGGACGACGACCGTGCCGAACTCGGTGCGGAACAGCGCACCGGTGGGGCACACGTCCAGGCAGGCGGCATGGGTGCAGTGCTTGCACACGTCGGAGGCCATCAGCCAGCGCAACTCGGTGCGGCCGTCGGGCGCGACCGGGGAGATCTGCCCGGCGGCCGTGAACACGTCGACGTCGTCGTGCGCGGCCGCGGGCTGCTGTCCGCCGAAGGTCCCGTGCTGCTCGATGAAGGCCACGTGCCGCCAGGAGTCGGCGCCGAGGCCCTGCGTGTTGTCGTAGGACATGCCGGTCAGTTCGAGCCCGTCCTCCGGGACGGCGTTCCACTCCTTGCACGCCACCTCGCACGCCTTGCAGCCGATGCACACAGAGGTGTCGGTGAAGAAGCCCGCCCTCGGCGGGGCGTCGGGGTAGCCGGAGGCACCGGCCACGTCCGGCAGCGGGCCGTAGAGCTGATGCCCGCGGACCTGGTCGCCCTCCCTCATCGCCGCACCTCCTCGCTCCCGGCTCCGCGCACTCCCCGGTTCCGAGCGTGGCACGGGTGCCTCCGCTCCGCGCGCGCGAAGCGGTCCGGAGGGACGGAGGTAGGCGTAGTCCTGGTCGTCGGCGATGACGGCGCTCTGGCCCGCGGCCACCACATGAGGTCCGGTCCTCGGCGCCAGGGTCAGGCGGCCGGAGAGCACGTGGTGGATCTCCTGAGCGCCCGGCCGGCCGGGTTCGGCGTCGTAGTGGCCGCCCGGGGCCGGGGTCCAGCGGCACATGTCGACTCGCGGTCCCTGTGTCGCGCCCGGGAGCAGGGCCTGGCTGCCATCGGAGGCCTGCCGGACGAGCGTTCCCTCGACGTGCTCGTCCGCCGCGTCGCGCTCGGGCAGGGCCAGGGCCGAAGCCGGTGTCCAGGGCCCGCGCGGCGCGGTCGACCGTGCCGAGGCTCGGCCCGGCCCGGCCCGGCCCGGCCCAGCCCGATGCCGGTGAGCATCCGCCGGCTGAGCCTCGCGGCCTCGGCCAGCCGCTGCACGCTCCGCCGCGCCGCTTGCGCAAGGCCCGGACACGCCCGCCGATGCGGGTGACGAACTCCTGCGCGGCCTGGTCGTCGGCCTGTACCCGGCCCAGGGCCAGGACAACGTCCTGTTCACCCCCGCCGCCGCGTTCGGCATCGAGCACACCGTACGGATCGGCTTCGCCGACGGCGCCGAGACCCTGCGCACCGGTCTGCGCCTGGTCGGCGGGTTCCTCGACCACCTCGCCCGGGCCTGACCCGCAGCCGGGGCTCCCGTGCTCACCCCGCCGCGGCGGTGAGCGGCACGGTGGCCGTGATCCGCTTGCCGTGGGGCAGCCAGGTCACCTCCAGGTCGCGGGAGACCATCGCGACGAGAATCAGCCCGTGCCCGCCGATCCGGCAGGGATCGGGTGGCTGCCGCAGGGGCGGCTCGGTGGAGGTGTCCGTCACCGAGACGCGCAGCGCGGTGCCGTCGGGTGGCAGCTCCAGGCGCAGGGCGCACGGGCCGGGGGCGTGCTTGGCCGCGTTGCCGACGAGTTCGCTGACGACGAGCTGGGCATCCTGCACCGAGCACCGGGCGGGTGCGGGCCGCAGCCGGGAGAGCAGGGCGGCGACGGCGTCCCTGGCCTCGCCGATGCCGGACATGCCGGTGTCCCAGGCGCGGTCGTAGCGCAGCGGGGCGTGGCGGGTCCGCGTCGTCGCGTGCCTCCCGAGCGGGATGTCCATAGGTCGTCGCCCTTTCCCTCCGGGGCCGGGTCTCTTCCTGGTGCCTACCGGTTCGTCCCGTCGTTGCCCGGTTACCCGCTGGGCTGTCGAACAAGGGGCGTCCGCCGGGTATCCGCCCGATTGCCGACAAATCCCTGGGCATAGGCGCCCACGGGCCCTGCCGGGGTCCCCGGGTAATGCCCTGCCGTGTGCCCCGTTACTTACACTTGGTTGAACAGTCCAGACTGATAAACCTACTGTTAGTAGTCATGGACACGGTTGCACTGGCCGCCGCGCTGCGGCTGGCCATGGGCCGGATCGTCCGCCGACTGCGCCAGGCGCACGCGGTCGGGGACGTCACGCTCTCCGGCGTCTCGGTGCTGGCTCGGCTGGCCCGCACCGGTCCGGACTCGCCCGGCTCGCTCGCCGAGTCCGAGCGGGTCCGGCCGCAGGCGATGGCCGGCACGCTCGCCGGGCTCGAACAACGCGGCCTGGTCAGCCGTACCCCGGACACGGCCGCCGGCCGCCGGGCCATCGTGTCCCTCACCGACGAGGGACGGACCGTCCTGGAGCAGCGCCGATCCGAGTCCGTGGGCCGACTCGCGCACGCCCTGGACGAGTTCACCCCGCAGCAGAGGCAGGCCCTGTACGACGTCCTGCCCCTGCTCGACCGGCTGGCGGAACGGCTGTGACCGGCCCCGGCTACAAGTGGGTCGCCCTCTCCAACACCACGCTCGGCGTCCTGATAGCCACCATGGACGCCTCCATCGTGATCATCTCGCTGCCGGCGATCTTCCGCGGGATCGGCCTCGACCCGCTCGCGGCCGGCAACATCGGCTATCTGCTGTGGATGATCCTCGGCTATCTGCTGGTCTCGGCCGTCCTCGTGGTCGTCCTCGGCCGGCTCGGCGACATGTTCGGCCGCGTCCGGATCTACAACCTCGGCTTCCTGGTCTTCGCGTGCGCCTCCGTCGCCCTGTCCCTCGACCCGTTCCGGGCGGGCGCGGGCGCGCTGTGGCTGATCCTTTGGCGCATCGTGCAGGCCTTCGGCGGCTCCATGCTCACCGCCAACTCGGCCGCCATCCTCACCGACGCCTTCCCGGCCCGGCAGCGCGGCATGGCCCTCGGCATCAACCAGATCACCGCGCTCGCCGGGCAGTTCCTCGGTCTGCTCGCCGGCGGTCTACTGGCCGCGGTGGACTGGCGGGCGGTGTTCTGGGTGAGCGTCCCGATCAGCATCACCGGCACCGTCTGGTCGTATCTGAGCCTGCGTGAGACCTCGGCCGGCGTCCGCGGCCGTATCGACTGGCTCGGCAACCTCACCTTCGCCACCGGCGCCGGCATCCTGCTGGCGGGCATCACCTACGGCATCCAGCCCTACGGCGGCCACCCCACCGGCTGGACCAACCCCTGGGTGCTCTCGGGCCTGATCGGCGGCGCGTTCCTGCTGCTGGTGTTCTGCCTGGTGGAGACGCGGGTCGACGAGCCGATGTTCCGGCTGTCGCTGTTCGGGGTGCGGGCGTTCGCCGCCGGCAACCTGGCCGCCCTGCTGACCGCGATCGCCCGCGGCGGACTCCAGTTCATGCTGATCATCTGGCTGCAGGGCATCTGGCTGCCGCTGCACGGCTACGACTTCGAGGACACCCCGCTGTGGGCCGGCATCTTCATGCTGCCGCTCACCCTCGGCTTCCTCGTCGCCGGGCCGCTCTGCGGCTATCTCTCCGACCGGTTCGGCGCCCGCGTCTTCTCCACCGCCGGCCTGCTCGTCGTCGCCGGGTCCTTCCTCGGCCTGCTGGCCCTGCCCGTGAACTTCGACTACGGCGTCTTCGCCGCCCTGTTGCTGCTGGGCGGCCTCGGGCAGGGCATGTTCTCCTCGCCCAACACCTCCTCCATCATGGGCAGCGTGCCGGCCCGCCACCGGGGCGTGGCCTCCGGGATGCGCTCCACCTTCCAGAACTCGGGTACGGCCCTGTCCATCGGCGTGTTCTTCTCGCTGATGGTCTCCGGCCTCGCGAGCACCCTGCCGAAGACCCTCAGCAGCGGCCTCCAGGCGCACGGCGTGCCCGCCGGAACCGCGGACCAGGTGGCCTCGCTGCCGCCGGTCAGCACCCTGTTCGCCACGTTTCTCGGCGACAACCCGATCGGCCGTCTGCTCGGCGACGGCGGCACCCTGGACCACCTGACCGCCGCCCAGCGCGCCACCCTCACCGGCCACACCTTCTTCCCCGAGCTGGTCACCGGGCCCTTCCACCACGGACTGACCATCGTCTTCGGCGTGGCCACGGGCATGGCACTGGTCTCCGCGCTCGCCTCCGCCCTGCGCGGCGGCCACGAACGCGCCGACGACACGCCCGGGCCCGGGCCGGACCCCGGCACGAAAGAACAGCCGGCACGGCGCACATCGCGCCCCTCGTGACGGGCGTCCACCCTGAAGTCGGCCCGCACGGCGAGGTGTTCGGCGGCCGACCGGTCAGTGTGCGCGGCGCCGCCGTGCGAAGTGCCGTACGGCTACGGCCGCGATCAGTACGGCGGCGGCGATGAGGACGTAGAGCTGGTAGCGCGAGACCTCGTCGTAGACGGTCGTGATGTGGGTGCCGACCAGGTAGGCCAGGGTCGTCCACAGGCCGACCCACAGGACCGCGCCGAGCGCGTTGAAGGCGAGGAAGCGGCGCCAGTGCATGCCCGTGGTGCCGGCGATGATGCCGTTGGCCTGGCGCAGTCCCTCGATGAACCGGGCCACGGTCACAATCTTGCCGCCGTGCCGGCCGAAGAATTCCTCGGCGGCCGCGAACCGCTTGGGAGTCAGAAAGACGTACCGCCCCCACCGGTGCACGAAGGCCCGCCCGCCGACCCTGCCGATCAGATAGCCGATGTTGTCCCCGATGACGGCCGCGGCGAACGCGATGAAGGCGACGGCCACGACGTTCAGCCGCCCCGCGCCCGCGTACACCCCCGCGGCCAGCAGGATCGTCTCGCCGGGCGCGGGCACTCCGAAGTCCTCCACCAGGACCACGGCCCCCACGGCCCAGTAGCCGTAGTGGCCGAGCAGCGGCGCCAGATGCGCGAGCGGACCCGGAAGCGGAGGGGCGGCCATGCGTCCACGGTACGTCGCCGCGATCAGCGGCCCGAGACCGGCCGCCGGCCGGAAGCCGGGGCCAGGGGAGGGGCTCGCCTCGATGGGCGGGTCGGACTATCGGCCGGAATAGGCGATGCCCTGGTCATCGCCTGGTTCCGCCTGGCAGGCGTGGCACAGTTCGTGGTCCCCGTCGCGGGTGACGACGGTGCCCCAGCCGAGGCACACCTCGCAGTCGCGGGCGAGACCCAGGTCGGGGTGGGGAGGCAGGAGGGGGCTGCGGTGGGCTCCGTGCGCCATGAGGGTGGTGGCTCCTTGGAGGTCGCGGGAGGGACGTGAGGGCGTGGTCGTGGGTGATGACAACGCTGTCCGTGCGATCTCCAGTATGTCCGACTTATCCCTCTTGTCAGTGACGTACGTCACTCGACGCCCGCCTCTCCCCTCGGCGGCCCGACGGGTCACCCAGGGTGGCCCGGTGTCACCCCAGTCGGCCCAGCCGGGCCTCGCGCCACAGGTCCACCCCGCCGTCGGTGGCGTGCTTGTCGATCTCGGTCAGCTCCTCCGCCGTGAAGTCGAGGTTCTCCAGGGCGGCGACGTTCTGCTCCAGCTGCTCGGTGCGGGAGGCGCCGATGACGAGGGATGTCACCCGCTCGTCGCGCAGCGCCCAGGCCAGCGCCAGCTGCGCCAGCGTCTGCCCGCGCCGGGCCGCGATGTCGTTCAGGGCGCGCAGCCGCCGCAGCGTGTCGTCCGTCAGCCAGGACGTGTCGAACGACGTGCCGCGCGCCGCCCGCGAGTCCTCCGGGACGCCGTCCAGGTAGCGGCCGGTCAGCAGGCCCTGGGCGAGCGCCGTGAATCCGATGACCCCGAAGCCCTCCTCCCGGGCCGCGTCCAGCAGGCCGTCGGTCTCGATCCAGCGGTTGAGCATGCTGTACGACGGCTGGTGGATCAGCAGCGGGGTGCCCAGGTCCCGCAGGATCGCCGCCGCCTGCCGGGTGCGCTCGGCGTCGTAGGAGGAGATGCCGACGTAGAGGGCCTTGCCCTGGCGTACGGCGGTGTCGAGCGCCCCCATCGTCTCCTCCAGCGGGGTGCTCGCGTCCAGCCGGTGGGAGTAGAAGATGTCCACGTAGTCCACGCCCATCCGGCGCAGCGACTGGTCCAGCGAGGCCAGCACGTACTTCCGGGAGCCGCCGCCCTGCCCGTAGGGGCCGGGCCACATGTCCCAGCCGGCCTTGGTGGAGATCACCAGCTCGTCCCGGTACGGCGCGAGGTCCCGCTTCAGCAGCCGCCCGAAGTTCAGCTCGGCCCCGCCGTACGGGGGGCCGTAGTTGTTGGCCAGGTCATGGTGGGTGATCCCGAGGTCGAAGGCGCGCAGGGCGATCTCGCGCTGGGCCTCGAAGGGGCGGTCGTCGCCGAAGTTGTGCCAGTAGCCCAGGGACAGGACGGGCAGGTCCAGCCCCGAGCGGCCGGTGCGCCGGTAACGCATGGTGCCGTCGTAGCGTGCGGGGTCCGCGACGTGGGTCATCGGGTCTTCTCCGGGTGGTGCCGTAGGGGTCGCCCCTCCGTGGACGGACGGGCTCGTCCACCCTGCGCCCCCGCGCCGCCCAAGTCCAACCGCCGTCCCGGATGGGATTGAGCGGTTCCGTTTCTGAATCGGCGGCAGTAGTCGTTCGATCCGTCGTTCGATCCTACGAATTTCATGCCAGGCGGGTTACCGGTCCGCCCCGCATTTGATAGGAAACTTTCCTACCAGTATGTGGTCCAGTTCAACTCCCCACCCCCCACCCCGATTTGGAGCCCCCGTGGTGCACGCAGACCGCGACACAGCATTCCCCACCACCGTCTCCCGCCGGACCGTCGTCGCCCTGCTCGGCGCCGTCGGCACCGGCGCGCTGCTCGGAGCCCAGCGCGCCCTCGCGGCACCCGCGGCCGCGTCGGGCCTGGACGACCCGGCGAAGAAGGAGATCGCCATGGAACTGGTGTCGAGCGCGGAGAACTCCTCGCTCGACTGGAAGGCCCAGTACAAGTACATCGAGGACATCGGCGACGGCCGTGGCTACACCGCCGGCATCATCGGATTCTGTTCCGGCACCGGCGACATGCTCGACCTCGTCCAGCTCTACGCCGACCGCGAGCCCGGCAACGTCCTCGCCAAGTACCTGCCCGCACTGCGCAAGGTCAACGGCTCCGACTCGCACTCCGGCCTCGACCCGAACTACCCCAAGGACTGGCGCAAGGCCGCCCAGGACACGGCGTTCCAGCAGTGCCAGAACGACGAACGCGACCGGGTCTACTTCAACCCCGCCCTCGCCCAGGGCAAGACGGACGGCCTGCGCGCCCTCGGCCAGTTCTGCTACTACGACGCCCTCGTCATGCACGGCGACGGCGACGACCCCACCAGCTTCCGCAACATTCGCAAGCGCGCCCTGCGCAGCGCCAAGCCGCCGGCGCAGGGCGGCGACGAGACGACGTACCTCAACGCCTTCCTCGACGCACGGGTGTGGGCCATGAAGCAGGAGGAGGCGCACAGCGACACCAGCCGCGTCGACACCGAGCAGCGGGTCTTCCTGCGCAGGGGCAACCTCGACCTGAACACCCCGCTCGACTGGAAGGTGTACGGGGACAGTTACCACATCGGCTGAACCCCGGGCATTACAAGGCGTGTGCTACGAGGCGTGCGGCAGGCCGTCGGGCGCGGGCACCGGCTCCAGCGAGCGCAGCCCGGCGGCTTGCCGCTTCGTCACGCGTTCGATCAGGGTGGCCGCCAGGGCGGCGGCCAGCAGGTCGAGGGACTGCGCCGCCACGAGCACCGGCAGCGAGGTCCCGCCGGCGATGTGCATGCCCGCCAGGTACAGCACCGCGTGACCGACCCAGGCCGCCCACCAGGCGTTGACGAGCATGTCCCGGCGGCCCGGGTCGGCACCGGCGGGGCCGCTCGCCCGGCGCACGTCGAGCAGAAGCCCGCGCGGAGCCCAGAAGTTGACGCCGGGTATCAGCCATGCGAGAACGGCCCACGCGGCCGAGCCGCGCACCGTACCGGGCGAGAGGAGTTCGGCGTTGCGCCGGCAGCGGGCGAACCAGAGGAGGAACAGCACGACCGCCGCCGTCATCGCGTACACGTAGATCATCGACACACGGGCGGCCTCGGAGGCGGTTGCGGTCGACGGGTGCAGCAGATGAGCGCGGACCTTCAGTGCCCGGACCAACTCGACACCGGACGCCGCTGCCACGGCGAACTGGGCGCAACGAGCGAAGGGCCAGGGAGCCTGCGCGGCGGATCCGGTCATGGTGGAAGAAGGCCTGTCTGTGGAATGCGCCCTGCACAGGCGGCAGCGCGGCGTGAAGATCGAAGCACCGGATCATAAGGCGGGACGTACTCGCGTGTCAGGGTCCTGACGAGGAAAGATGGGCCGTGAGCGATCGATCCGACGACGCGGAGGAACGGACTCATGCCGCACGAGCGAGCCGGCCGGCCGGCCGGTCCCGAGGACCTTGTCGACGTGGCCCGGCTGGTCACGGCGTACTACGCACTGCACCCGGACCCGGCCGACCCGGCCCAGCGGGTGTCCTTCGGCACCTCCGGGCACCGGGGCTCTTCCCTGGCGAGCGTCTTCAACGAGGACCACATCGCCGCCACCAGCCAGGCCATCTGCGAGTACCGCACGGCCCAGGGCATCGACGGGCCCCTCTTCCTCGGCGCCGACACCCACGCCCTGTCCGAGCCCGCGAAGGCCACCGCGCTGGAGGTGTTCGCCGCGAACGGCGTGACCGTGCTCGTCGACAGTGCCGACGGCTACACACCCACCCCCGCCGTCTCGCACGCGATCCTCACCCACAACCGTGGCCGCACCTCGGGCCTCGCCGACGGCGTGGTCGTCACCCCCTCCCACAACCCGCCCGCCGACGGCGGCTTCAAGTACAACCCGCCGAGCGGCGGACCGGCGGCATCCGACGCCACCTCCTGGATCCAGGACCGGGCCAACGAGATCATCACGGGCGGCCTGAAGGACGTACGCCGGGTGACGTACGCGCAGTCGCTCACCGCGGAGACGACACAGAGGTACGACTTCCTCGGCGCCTATGTGGGCGATCTGCCGGGCGTGCTCGACCTGGACGCCGTCCGCGCGGCCGGCGTCCGCATCGGCGCCGACCCGCTCGGCGGCGCCTCCGTCGCCTACTGGGGGCGCATCGCCGAACAGCACGGCATCGACCTCACCGTGGTCAATCCGCACACCGACCCCACCTGGCGGTTCATGACGCTGGACTGGGACGGCCAGATCCGCATGGACTGCTCCTCGCCGTACGCGATGGCCTCCCTCATCGAGCAGCGCGACCGGTTCCGCATCGCCACCGGCAACGACGCCGACGCCGACCGGCACGGCATCGTCACCCCGGACGCCGGCCTGATGAACCCCAACCACTACCTCGCGGTCGCCATCTCCTACCTCTACCGGCACCGCGAGCAGTGGCCCGCCGGTGCGGGGATCGGCAAGACGCTGGTCTCCTCGACGATGATCGACCGGGTCGCCGCCGACCTCGGCCGCCGACTGGTCGAGGTGCCGGTCGGGTTCAAGTGGTTCGTGGACGGACTGGTCGACGGCAGCCTCGGCTTCGGCGGCGAGGAGTCGGCCGGCGCGTCCTTCCTGCGCCGCGACGGCTCGGTGTGGACCACCGACAAGGACGGCATCCTCCTGGCCCTCCTCGCCTCCGAGATCACGGCCGTCACGGACCGGACGCCGTCGGAGCACTACGCCGGCCTGACCGCCCGCTTCGGAGAACCCGCCTACGCCCGCATCGACGCGCCCGCGACCCGCGAACAGAAGGCACTGCTCGGCAGGCTGTCCCCGGCGCAGGTCACCGCCGACACGCTCGCCGGCGAGTCCGTCACAGCCGTCCTCACCGAGGCGCCCGGCAACGGCGCCGCGATCGGCGGCATCAAGGTCACCACGGAGAACGCCTGGTTCGCGGCCCGCCCCTCGGGCACCGAGGACGTCTACAAGGTCTACGCCGAGTCCTTCCTCGGTCCCCGCCATCTCGCCCGGGTGCAGGAGGAGGCACAGGGCGTGGTCCTGGGCGCGCTCGGCGGCTGAGCGTCGTACGGCGGCCTCCGGCTGCGCGTTCCGGAGGCCGCCGCCTGCCCGGCTCAGCCGTGCCGGGGCCCCTCGTCCAGCCGGGCCAGGACCGCCCGGGCCATCGCTTGCTCCCCCTGGGCGTTGGGGTGGGCCGGGGCCGCGGGCGCCGCCGGCTGCAGCGGCTCGATCCAGCGGTCCGCGGGCGCCTTGCACATGTCGTGGCCGACCGTGGGGGTGTAGGTGTCGGCGTACTCCGCCCGGTTGAGGGCCGCCACCACGCGCAGCATCAGGTTGAGCCGCTTCTCGGTGTCCCGCAGATAGGCGAAGTCCCGCTGCGCGAAGGGGACCTGCGGGAAGCAGCCGCTGCCGTCGTCGGGCAGCAGGTCCGGGTAGCCGACGACGACCACGCGCGCGTGCGGCGCCCGGGCATGCACGGCCCGCAGCACCCGGTCGACCTTCGGCGCGGTCCGTACGATCGCGAGGGTGAGCTGGTCGTAGCCCGACGCCTGGTAGGAGCGCTCGCAGGGGTTGCCCGTCGGGTCCTGGGCGGAGAGGCGGGCGCAGGTGCCGATGATCGAGCCGAACCCGACGTCGTTGCCGCCGATCTGAACGGTCACCAGATCCGTGCCCCGCCCCAGCGAGTCGAGCTGCGGCGGGTTGGTGCCCTGCGCCTGCCACATCTGGGCGGTCGTCGCTCCGGCGCAGCTGACGTCCGTGAAGGCGGCCACCTGCCGCTGGGCCGCGACCAGCGTGGGGTAATTGTGGTCGGAGCGCGCGCAGCCCGCGTCCACCTGGCTCGGGATGCCGGGGCCGGAGGTGTACGAGTCGCCGAGCGCCACGTAACGGACGTCCCGGCCGTGTCCGGCGGAGTGCGCGGCGGCCGGCGCCGTGGAAGCCGCGACCAGGGCGCAACCGCCCAGTGCGGCCCCCACCACGGCGGCCCGCCGCCGGCCTCTCGCACCGCCCGCCGGACGTGTGTCGTTCGCCATGAGTCCTCCCCCTGGGGTCGGTACATCGCGCGGTGACGACACCGGAGAGCGCCCCCGCGCATTCGACTGGGTCTGTATACCGCCCGGTAGGTCTCGCGGACCAGAACCAGGGAGCAACGAGTTCGGGAGGCGCGTGTCGAGGCACTGTGGTAGTGCGCGTGCAGCGGGCAGGCCCGACGGGGATCAGGGGCCTGCTGACGCCCTTCTCCCTCCGGCGCCGGGCAGCCTGATGGTCTCGTACGGCGCCCATGACCGGGCCAACCGGTGCGCCCCACTACACCATATGGAGGCTTATGACCTCCGAAGTGTTATTCAGGTCTTCGATTTCCTGATCATTCCACTATCGAGCCCTTGGGACTGACCAGCCGTCATAAAGCTCTGACCCAAGTCGAGGAGAGTGGGAAGAATGACGACATCGCCGCGACGGCGATCTGTTCTGGCGTCGGCCGCAACAGCCGCCGCGCTCGCCGCAGCCACGCTGGCGACCGCGGGAGCCGCCTACGCCCAGGACCACACCACCCCGAGCCCGCCGTACCCGAACGAACCCGCCCACCCACGTCACGTGGAGAAGCCCACGCATCCGGTGAAGCCCGAATCCCCGGCTCACCCTGAGAAGCCGATGATGCCGGTGAAGCCGGAGTACCCACAGCACCCGGTGAAGCCGATGGTGCCGGTGAAGCCGGAGTATCCACAGCATCCGGTGAAGCCGATGGTGCCGGTGAAGCCGGAGTATCCGCAGCATCCGGTCAAGCCTGAGTATCCGCAGCATCCGGTGAAGCCCCAATACCCGGCTCACCCTGAGAAGCCCGTGATGCCGGTCAAGCCGGAGTATCCGCAGCATCCGGTGAAGCCGGTGTACCCGGAGAAGCCGGTGAAGCCCGCTTACCCGGTGAAGCCCGAGTACCCGCAACGCCCCGTCAAGCCGGAGTATCCGCAGCACCCGGTGAAGCCTGCGTATCCGGTGAAGCCGGAGTATCCGCAGCATCCGGTGAAGCCGGTGTACCCGGAGAAGCCGGTGAAGCCCGCTTACCCGGTCAAGCCGGAGTACCCGCAACACCCCGTCAAGCCGGAGTATCCGCAGCGTCCGGTGAAGCCGGTGTACCCGGAGAAGCCGGTGAAGCCCGCTTACCCGGTGAAGCCCGAGTACCCGCAACACCCCGTCAAGCCGGAGTACCCGGTGAAGCCGGAGTATCCGCAGCACCCGGTCAAGCCCGAGTACCCGCAGCATCCGGTGAAGCCGGAGTATCCGCAGCATCCGGTGAAGCCGGAGTACCCGCAGCATCCGGTGAAGCCGGAGTACCCGCAGCATCCGGTGAAGCCGGAGTACCCGCAGCATCCGGTG
>NZ_JBFAWH010000010.1:47329-181430 GCF_040680235.1 Streptomyces sp. NPDC052101 | reverse complement strand
GTACCCGCAGCATCCGGTGAAGCCGGAGTACCCGCAGCATCCGGTGAAGCCGGAGTACCCGCAGCATCCGGTGAAGCCGGAGTACCCGCAGCATCCGGTCAAGCCGGAGTACCCGCAGCATCCGGTGAAGCCGGAGTACCCGCAGCATCCGGTGAAGCCGGAGTACCCGCAGCATCCGGTCAAGCCCGAGTACCCGCAGCACCCTGTGAAGCCCCAGTATCCGCAGCACCCGAAGAAGGAGTCGAAGAAGGGTGAGTCGCATGAGTCGCACCATGACCACGACGAGGAGGAGGGGCCGCTGGACGTGTGAACGCCGGTGACATGACCGGCTGAGGGAATCTGGAACATCCGTGAGAGACGGCTGGGCCGCCCCGTACAGGGCGGCCCAGCCGCGCGTTCCGGCCTTCCTGGAGCCCCAACGCCCGGCCGGAATCGGGTGGTTGGCCGATAGTTGGCCCTCTCCGCAAACGGTGGGCCTCGTTCCGCCGGACGTGAGGCATCTCGTCCCCGCCAATACCCGGACCGCCACACCACCCTTCCGCCGCACCCGCGCCGACCCTTGCGTCACCCGCCCGCAGGGTGCGGAGACTAGGCCCGCGAGGTGTCATCACGCATCCCTCACGGGCCCTTCACATAGCGCTCACTTTCGGCCGATCGATGCGCGCGGGCGCGTCCGTGGTGCAGACGCCGCGCCGATCGCGTGCCTAGCCTCCCGGGCCATGCGATCACCCCTGATGAGACGTCTCGGTCTCACCGCAGTCCTCGCCTTCGTCCTCGCCGTCTTCGGGTTCGCCCCCGGCGCCAGCGCCGCCGATCCCGCGCCGACCGCGCCGACCGCGCCGGCCGCGCTGACCTTCGCCACCGACAGTGCCACCACCACCCCCGGCGGCACCGTGAAGCTGTCGATGACGATCACCAACAACAAGACCTACGACATCTGGTTCGTGTACCAGACCATCGACCCGACCTGGCTCACCACCCAGCGCCCGGACCTGAAGTTCAGCTTCACCGGATGCAGTCTGGCCACCGCCGCCGGTGCCGCACCCTGTTCCGGCATCGGCCCGAGCAACCTCGGCGGCAACTACGGCGCCACCATCCCGCCCGGCCAGAGCCGCACCGTCACGCTGACCCTGCAGATCGCCGCCGACTCCGGCTGCAACGGCAACATCGGCTTCTACTCGTACTACTACGCCGAGTTCAGCGACAGCACCAACACCAGCGGCGGGCCTGTCTACACGCCCGAGACCCGCGTGCTCTGCGCCTGACGGACGCCCCGGTTCCGCGGCCCTGAGGGACGGAATTCGGCCTCCCCGCCCCACGTCCCGCGCGGCGCGGACCGCTCGCACCTCGCCCGGCGGACCATCGCGGTCCGTCGGTGCGTCGTACCGGGGTCGCAGCGGTGGAAGGGAGTCGTCCGTTCGCGGTGCCCCCTCGCTTGGGGACGGAAAAATGACCCACGAGGTTGCCTGCGGCGGGCGTTTGATACCTGCGCTTTTCCGTCAGGTTTCGTAAGTCCACCACAAAAGCTACACAGGGCCATCACCATGTGACGCGACGGATGCGTCGACGACCGGCTTCTGAGGGGGACGCCGGCGTCGCGCAAGGGGGTGCGTCCGCTCCACGGAGCCGTGCTCACCCCTGCCCGGGGAGGGGACTTCACCGCATGAAGCGGACCATCCGCACCACCGCGCTGACCGTGGGCGCACTGACCGCCGCGCTCGGCCTGCAGGCCGGCCCGGCTCGCGCCGACACCAGCGCACCGCGCATCGACCTCAGAGTCCTGGTGGTGAGCGACGGCGGCCCGGCCACCGACGCGATAGCCGCCGAACTCACCACCGCCGGAACGCCGTACACCAAGGTCGATCTGACCAGCTCCGGCCGGCCCACCATCGACGCCGGGTTCCTCGCCGACACCGTCGACGGCCGGCCGCGCGCCAAGTTCCAGGCCGTCGTCCTGCCCAACGACAACCCGTTCCCGGCCGGCAGCGCCGAGATGGCCGCGCTCGCCGCCTACGAGCAGACCTACGCCGTTCCCCAGGTCGACGCCTACACCTACGCCCGCCCGCAGGCCGGCCTGCAGGTCCCCACCTCCGGCGGCTACTCGGGCAGCATCGACGGCGTACAGGCCGAGGTGACCACCGCCGGCAAGGCCGGACCCTTCGGCTACCTCGACGGCGCCGTGCCGTTCGAGGACAACTCCCCCTCCGTGGGCGAGAGTTACGCCTATCTGTCCACGCCCGCACCCGGCGCCGACTTCACGCCGTACGTGCAGGCCCCCATCCCCGGCAGCTCCCAGCAGGGCTCGCTGGTCGGCGAGTACCGGCACGACGGGCGGCGCGAACTGGTCGTCACCTTCGTCTACAACCAGTACCAGCAGCAGTTCCGGCTGCTGGCCCGCGGCATCGTGGAGTGGATGACCGGCGGCGTCCACCTCGGCGCCTCCCGCAACTACTTCGCCGTGCACGTGGACGACGTCCTCGCCGCCGACGACCGCTGGGACACCCAGCTCAACTGCACGCCCGGCGATGTCGACTGCACCAACGCCGCAGGCACGCCGAGCCCGATCCGGATGACCCCGGCCGACGTCGACTACGCCACCGCCTGGCAGAACAGCCACCACTTCACCCTCGATCTCGTCTACAACGGCGCGGGCAGCACCGACCAGCGCGTGGACAACAACGGCGTCGACCAGCTCGCCGACAGACTCATCGCCGACCGTGCCGAGTTCCGCTGGGTCAACCACACCTACACACACGCCTTCCTCGGCTGCGAGCAGAACACCACCGTGGTGCCGTGGAGGTGCGAGACCAACGCCGACGGCAGCACCAAGTGGGTCGGCCGCGCCACCATCGACTACGAGATCGCCACCAACCGCGCCTGGGGCCAGGCCGTCGGACTCCCGCTGCAGAACGACGAGTTGGTCACCGGCGAGCACTCCGGGCTGCGCATCCTGCCGCAGCAGCCCGTGGACAACCCCAACCTGGCGCCCGCGCTGACCGACAACGGGGTCAAGTGGCTCGCCGCGGACAACTCCCGCGACCCCGACCAGCGCGTGGTCGGCCCCGCCAGCACCGTCTCCCGCTATCCGATGAACGTCTTCTACAACGCGGGCAAGGCCTCCGAAGAGACCGACGAGTACAACTGGCTCTACACCGGCCGCGCCCAGGGCGGCAGCGGCATCTGCGAGGACAACCCCGCGACGACCACGTGTCTTTCGGCTCCGCTGGACACCGCCACCGGGTACAAGGACTACATCGTGCCGCTGGAGACCCGTATCGCCCTCGGCCATGTGCTCTCGGGCGACCCCAAGCCGCACTTCATCCACCAGTCCAACCTCGCCGAGGACCGCATCGCCTACCCGGTCCTGAACGGCGTACTCGACGGCTACGACGCCCTGTTCGCGGACAACACCCCGCTGGTCAACCTGCGGATGAAGGACATCGGCACCGAACTGCAGCGCCGCGCCGCCTGGAAGAGCGCCGTGGACGCCGGCCGGGTCACCGCCTACCGCATCGGCGACACCGTCACCGTGCAGGCGCCGAGCGGCACCGCCGTGACCGCGACCCTGCCCACCGGCACCACCGCGGGCGGCGCCGCCTTCGGCACGGCCTACGCGGGCGAGCTGTCCGGCTGGACGCCCTCCTCCGGCACCCCGCTCACCTTCACCCTGCCGTCCTCCCCGTCCTCCCCGGCCGGCACCGCGCACACCGCCGCGCCGGCCACCGCTCCCGCCCCGCGCACCAAGGTTCCGGCGGGCGTGAGAAAGCAGGTCCCGTACACCCCGGGCAACTGAACGGCGCACTGAAGGAGGTTCCGGCCGGCGGCAGTCGCCGGCCGGAACCCGCGCGACCACCCCACACCTCGGCCGTGGAGCCCCATCGATGCACGTTCAGCACGCCGTGCGCCGCCCCGGCGCGGCGCACGTCACCCTGCTCACCGAAGGCACCTACCCGCACAGCCACGGCGGCGTCAGCGTCTGGTGCGACCAGCTCGTCCAGGGCATGCCCGACCTCGACTTCGAGATCGTCGCCGTCACCGGCACCGGCCGCGAACCCGTCGTATGGGACCTGCCCGCCCATGTCCGCCAGGTGCTCTCCGTACCCATGTGGGGAGACCCGCCGCAGGGCCGCGCACCCCGCGGCCGCGCCCTGCGCCGGCTCGCCGCCGCCTACGAACGCCTCCTCACCGCCCTGCTCGACCCGCATGCCGAGGACCAGTTCGCATCCGCGCTCTACACCCTGGGCGGGGCGGCGGCCGACGGCACACTGAGCCCTTTCCTGCGCGGCGACCGCGCCATCGCCGTCCTGGCCGCCGTATGGAACCGCCCCGGCCTCGCCGTCCGCGAGGCCCGGCCCACCCTGCACGACGCGGTCACCGCCACCGCCCTGCTGGAACACGCCCTGCGCCCGCTCGCCGCACCGCCGCCCCGGCACGGCGTGGCCCACGCGGTCAGCGGCGGCGTCGCCGTCCTGCCCGGACTCGCCGGGCTGGCCCGCCATGACGTCCCGCTGCTGCTCACCGAGCACGGCGTCTATCTGCGCGAGCGCTACCTCGGCTATCGCACCGCCCCCTACCGCTGGCCGGTCAAGGCCGTCGTCCTCGGCTTCTTCCGGCTGCTCGCCGAGGAGAGCTACCGCAGGGCCGCCCTGATCACCCCGGGCAACCGCTACAACCGGCTGTGGGAGGAGCAGGGCGGCGCCGACCCGCAAGCCATCCGGACGGTCTACAACGGGGTCGACCCCGCCGCCTTCCCGCCCGCCGGACCCGAACCCGGGACACCCACCCTCAGTTGGGCGGGCCGGGTGGACCCGATCAAGGACCTGGAGACCCTGATACGGGCCTTCGCCCTGGTCAGGGCGGAGATACCCGAGGCCCGGCTGCGGCTGTTCGGCGGCACACCGCGCGGCGGCGAGGCGTACCGGGAACGCTGCGAGGCACTCGCGGCCGAACTGGGGCACGCGGACGCCGTCACCTTCGAGGGCCGGGTCGACGACATCAAGGACGCCTACGCGGCCGGGAACGTCGTGATGCTCTCCAGCATCAGCGAGGGCTTCCCGTTCACGCTCATCGAGGCCATGTCCTGCGGCCGGGCCACCGTCTCCACCGACGTCGGCGGCGTACGCGAGGCCGTCGGCGACACCGGGCTCGTCGTCCCGCCGCGCGACCCCGCCCGGATGGCCGCGGCGGCGGTGGAACTGCTGGGCGACCCGGGGCGCCGCACAGCGATGGGGGAGGCTGCCCGGCTGCGCGTGATCGACCAGTTCACCCTGCGCCAGACCATCGACACCTTCCGCTCCATCTACCTCGAACTGTCCACGTCCACCGCGAAGTCGGCGGCCGTACAGCCCGGCCTCGGACCGGCGCGGCCGCCCGCACCGGTGGTCACGGGTTCGGGAGGTCTGGCCGGATGAGCGGGCCGATGTCCCTCGAACCCGGAGGGCCGCAGCAGGACACCCTGGCGCTCCGGCTGGCCGCTCCGCGACCGCCGCGCCGCCCGCACCCCGGCGCCTTCGGCGAGAGCAGCTTCGCCGTGCGGCTGCCGCGACGCGGCCCCGATGAGCAGGCGGTCAGCGAACTGGCCGCCGAACTCGCCGACCGCATCGGGCCCGCCGTCCACCCCTACGAGGTGGCCGCACTGCTGGAGGCGGAGGGCCTGGCCGCCGAGGTGATCAAGGAACGCTACGGGCATCCGAACCTCTTCTCGCTCGCCGCCGCGCTGTACGAGCGGATACCCCGCACCTTTCCCGAGCCCGCTCGGCCGGCCGACCCCTGGCGACCGGACACCTTGCGGTGCCTGCTGCGGGGCGTGCTCTTCGCCCTGCCGGGGCTTGCGTATCTGCTGACCGAGCCCCTGTGGCATTCCGGAAGTCCGGCCCCCGCTCTGATCGCGGCCGGACTGGTCTCCTGGGCCTGGGGGCAGGCTCTCGGCCACCGTGCGCACCTGCGGATGACCACCGGGCGACGGGAGGTGGGCCGCACCCTGCTGACCGGCGCACTCCTGGGCGCGGCGCTGGCCACGGCCGTAGCCGCGCCGTTCGCCCGAGGCGGCGCCGCGACCCTCGCCGCGTCCGCGCAGTCGCTGTACATGGCGGCCGCGGGGGTGCTGCTCGTGCTGGGGCGTGAGCGACTGCTGCTGGCCGCGCTGTCACCGCTGATCGTGGGTGCCGCCGTACTCCCGTGGGCGGACCCGGGCACCGCACCGCGGGCCGGCCTGCCGCTGCTGGCACTTCTGGCCACGCTCGTCGCGGCCGGCCGGGTGCTGCGGGAGGCCCTGGCCGTCCCCGCCGTCCCCGAGGGCGGGCGGCCACCGTTGCGGTCATCCCTGCCGTACGGGCTGTTCGGGCTGGCCGCCGGGGTCCTCGTCCTGCTGGAGGCCCGGCGGGCACCCTCCGCGGTCATCGTTCTCACACTCAGCATGGGACCGGCCGAGTGGCTGCTGTTCCGCTACCGCGGGCTGTCCGTGTCCGCGCTGCGCGCCACCGCCACACCTGTCGGGTTCCTCCTGCGCTCGGCCGGAGTCCTGGGACTGTGTCTGCTCCTCTACGTCCTGCCCCTGCTGCCCGCCGCATGGCTGACCGATGCCGGACCCGCCGCGCTGCCGCTGCTCGCGGCCACCCTGTGGACCGCGCTGCTGCTCCAGGCGTTCGGGGCGGCCTGGCCGCCGGCCGCCGTCTGCCTGGCGGCCGCGGGCGCCGCCGGTGTCACCACCGCGCTGCGCCTGCCCCCGGGACCGCCGGTCCTGCCGCTGTGCTGCGGCGCGGCCACGCTGTGCCTGGTGACATGCGTGCTGCGCCTGCTCGGACGACCGGCACGGCACGCCTGATGCCCGGGCAGCCGTCCCGCCCTACCCGTCGACCCGCCCGCGACTCCTGAACCGACCGAACCACCGGAAGGACTGACCAGTTGACCTCCGCACCGCTCGCCGCCGTCACCGGAGCCGAGGGTTTCATCGGCTCCCACCTCACCGAGGCCCTCGTGGCGTCGGGACACCGGGTCAGAGCCATGGCCCAGTACAACTCCTTCTCCTCCTACGGCTGGCTGGAGACCCTCGCCCCGGACGTCCTCGACCAGGTGGAGATCGTCCTCGGTGACGTCCGCGATCCCGGCTCGGTCCGCGGACTCCTCGAAGGCGCCGACACCGCCTACCACTTGGCCGCGCTGATCGCGATCCCGTACTCCTACCAGGCCCCGCACAGCTACGTGGAGACCAACGTCACCGGCACCCTCAACGTCCTCGAAGCCGTACGGGCGCTCGGCACACCCCGGCTCGTGCACACGTCCACCAGCGAGACCTACGGCACCGCGCAGACCGTGCCGATCACCGAGGACCACCCCATCAACACCCAGTCCCCGTACGCCGCTTCGAAGGCCGGCGGGGACCGGCTGGCCGACAGCTACCACGCGAGCTTCGGCACCCCGGTCGTGACCCTCAGGCCGTTCAACACCTTCGGGCCGCGCCAGTCGATGCGCGCGGTCATCCCCACCGTCATCGGCCAGGTCGCGGCGGGGGAGCGCACCCTCACCCTGGGCGATCTGCGCCCCACCCGCGACTTCACCTTCGTCAAGGACACCGCGCAGGCCTTCCTCGCGGTCGGCACGGCGCCCGCCGAACAGGTCCTCGGACGCACCTTCAACGCCGGTACGGGCGGCGAGATCTCGGTCGGCGACCTGGTCGCGCTGATCGGCAAGGTCATGGACAGCGCCCTCGACGTCCGTGCGGACCCGGCGCGCATCCGGCCCGCGAACTCCGAGGTGATGCGGCTCGTCGCCGACGCCTCCCGGCTCGCCGCGGCCACCGGCTGGCGGCCCGCCCACACCCTGGAGCAGGGCCTCGCGCACACCGTGGACTTCTTCCGCGACCCGGCCAACCTGGCCCGCTACAAGACCGGCATCTACAACATCTGACCCGTCCGGCACGCCACGACTTCTTCGAAGGAGAAGCCCATGCACGCAGTGATCCTGGCGGGAGGCAAGGGCGTACGGCTGCGGCCGTACACCACCGCACTGCCCAAGCCGCTCGTCCCCATCGGCGACCAGCACGCCATCCTGGAGATCGTGCTGCGCCAGCTGACGGCGGCCGGCTTCAACCGCTGCACCCTCGCGATAGGCCACCTCGGCGAGATCATCCGCGCCTATGTCGGCGACGGCTCCCAGTGGGGCATGGCGGTCGACTACGCCACCGAGGAGAGCCCGCTCGGCACCATGGGCCCGCTGCTCGGCCTCAGGGAACGGCTGCCCGAGACGTTTCTCGTGATGAACGGCGACATCCTCACCGACCTCGACTACGCCGACGTGCTGCGCCGGCACAAGCAGGCGGGCGCACCGCTGACCATCGCCACCTACGCACGCAAGGTGCACATCGACTTCGGCGTGCTCACCACGGATGCCAGCAAGGTCGTCGCCTTCACCGAGAAGCCCAGCATGGACTACCGGGTCTCCATGGGCGTCTACGGCCTCAGCCGCGCCACCCTCGACGGATACACGCCGGGGCTGCCGCTCGGCTTCGACGAACTGGTCCTCGACCTGCTGAAGGCCCAGAACCCGCCGCACGCCTACGAGTTCGACGGCTACTGGCTGGACATCGGCCGCCCCGACGACTACGACCGGGCCAACGCCGAGTTCACCAGCCGCAAGTCCCTGCTGCTCAAGGGAGCCTGAGGTCCGTATGCGCATTCTCGTCCTGGGCGGCACCGGGTATCTGGGCCGCCATGTGGCCGCGCGGCTGCGCGCCCTGCCGGGCGCGCGGATCCTCGCCGCCGGCCGTTCGTCCGCCGACGGGTTCGGCGTCGACCTCGCCGCCGACCCGGCCGAGCGGCTCGCCAAGACCCTGGCGGCGGCCGCGCCCGACGCCGTGGTCAACTGCGCGGGTGTGACCGGTGGTGACCCGGTGACGCTGGCCGAGGTCAACGCCCGTGGCCCCGCCGTGCTGTGCGCGGCGCTGCGCGAGGCGGCCCCCACCGCGCGTCTGGTGCACCTGGGCTCGGCCGCCGAGTACGGCCCGGGGGCCCCGGGCACCCCGGTCACCGAGTCCGCGCCCGCCTGCCCGGTCACCCTCTACGGCGCGACCAAGCTCGCGGGCACCGTCGCGATCACCACCTCCGCCCTGGACGGGGTGGTGCTCCGGGTCGGCAACCCGGTGGGCCCGGGCGCGCCCATGGCGAGCCTGCCCGGCCGGATGGCCGCGCTGCTCCGCTCGGCCGGGCGGGAGCCGCAGGCGCTCCTGCGGCTCGGGGACCTGTCCGCGCACCGCGACTTCGTCGACGTGCGTGATGTCGCCCAGGCGGTGGCCCTGGTCGTCACAACGCCCGGACATCTGCCGCCTGTTCTCAACATCAGCGGAGGGGCCGCCGTAGCCGTACGGGAGTTGGTGCACGTGCTGTCCCGACTGGCCGATTTTCGCGGCAGGTTGGAGGAGGGTGCGGGCGGCGGCTCGGCGCGCTCCGCCCCGGTGTCGTGGCAGTGCTCGGACATCTCCGCCGCGGCCCGGGCCCTCGGCTGGCGGCCGGCCCACACCCTCGACGACGCGCTCGCCGCACTGTGGTCGGCCACCGCGGAGAGCGTGCCGTGAGCCTGCTGGTCCCGCTGTACGTGCACCCGGCCGAGGATCCCGGCGCCTGGCACCGGCTGATCACGGCCGCCCCCCGTACCCACGCGGTCGTCCTCAACCCGGCGAGCGGACCCGGCGCCGCCCCGGACCCCGCGTTCACCGCGGCCGCCCGGGCGCTGCACACCGCCGGGGCCCGACTGCTCGGGTACGTCGACACCGACTACGGGGTCCGGGACCAGGCGGACGTCACCGAGGACATGCGCCGGTACCAGGCCTGGTACCGGACCGACGGCTGCTTCCTGGACCGCGTGACCGCCACCCCGCAGGGCCTGTCGGCCTGCCGACGTCTCGTCCGGGAGATACGGCGGCTGGGCGCGGCCACGGTCGTGCTCAATCCGGGCGTCCACCCGGCGCCGGGGTACGCCCGCCTCGCCGATCTGACCGTCACCTTCGAGGGCCACTGGTCCACGTATGTGTCGGCGTTCGCCCGGCCGGCCTGGACGGGCCGCCAACCGCCCGACCGGTTCTGCCATCTCGTCTACGGCGTCCCCGAGGCCCTCGTCCCGCTCGCCGTACGGACCGCGCACGAGCGCGGCGCGGCGGTCTGCGGCCCGGTGACCGGCGAGTTGCCCAACCCCTGGGCGCAGTTGACGCCCGCGTTGACCGGGGCGGGCGGTTGACCAGCGGGAACGTATGCCAAGCTGCTGGGGTCAGCAACCGCGCGACGAAGGGGAAGCGCCGGCATGGCCATCATCCACCACACCACGCTCAAGCCCACGAAGCTGGAGCTGCTCACCGACTGGCTGCCCACCCGCCCCTGGTACCGCGGCGGCCCGGACGCCCCCGTGCTGACCAAGTCCGGCGGCTTCCGGCTGGACGACCCGAAGGGCGAGGTCGGCATCGAGTTCATGGTGGCCACCGACACCTCCACCCCCGAACCGACCGCCTACCTCGTGCCGTTGACCTACCGCGGCGCGCCGCTTCAGGGGGCTGAACACGCGCTCGTCGGCACGCTGGAGCACGGCGTGCTCGGCAAGCGCTGGGCCTACGACGGCTGCCACGACCCCGTGCTCGTCGCCGAGTTGCTGTCGCTCATCGAGGGCAGGGCCCAGGCACAGGCCCAGAGCATCGACGACACCCCCGACCCCGAGGTGGTCCGCTCCTACACGGGCGCCCCCTTCCCCCTGGACGGCTTCACCCCCGAGCCGGCCGACGACCAGGAGGGCACCCGCCTTCCCGCGCCGCACGGCACGATCCTCCAGGTGCACCGGGTCCTGAACCCCGGCCCGGAGAACCCGTCGCTGCGCCCCGAGGGGGCGATCGGCCATGTGGCACGCGGCTGGCAGGACCCGCAGGGCGACCGACTGACGGCACTCTTCGTCACACTCCGCACGGCCTGACCGACGGGCCCCCGCGGCCCGCGCCGCCTCGCCCGACCCGGCGAGGTGACGCGAGCTGTCGCGCCTTCTGGCATGGTCCGGTCAAATCTGGCACTCTCTCGACAGTTCAACCGCCCGCGTCCTGACCCCATGAGGGCGCGGCGCGTCTCTCCGCACAGCGATCACGCAAGCCCCGTCCACGGCCGTCCCGGCGTACCCCAGCCGGCCCACGGCCATCGAGCAGGCCGGGAATCCCGGCCGCCGCAAAGGAGAAGCGTGTGAGATCGACCCCCCACAAGGCCCTCGGCGCCGGTGCGCTCACCGTCGCCGCGGTGGCCGCCCTCGTGCTCCCCGGCACGCCCGCCGCGGCCCGGCCGGCCGCGGCACCCGCCGCCTGCACCCCGGCGCAGGTCGTCGGCAACGGCGGCTTCGAGAGCGGGACATCACCGTGGTCGGCGTCCTCCTCGACCGTCATCACCAGCCGCTCGGGACAGACCGCCCACGGCGGCAGCTCCTACGCCTGGCTGGACGGAGTCGGCAGCACCCATACCGACACCCTGAGCCAGACCATCACGATCCCGGCCGGGTGCGACGCGGCCACCCTCACCTTCTGGCTGCACATCGACACCGACGAGACGACCTCGTCCATCGCGTACGACAAGCTCACGGCCAAGGTCGGCGGCACCACGCTGGCCACCTACTCGAACCTCGACGAGAACACCGGGTTCGTACAGAAGTCGATCGACGTGTCGGTGTACGCGGGACAGACCGTCAGTCTCTCCTTCACCGGGACCGAGGACTCCAGCCTGCAGACGAGCTTCGTGCTCGACGACATCGCGCTCGACACCTCGGGCGGCACCACACCCCCGCCGGGCGACTCCACCCGTACCCCGGCCGCGCCCGCGTACACCGTGAACCTCAGCAGCGACACCAGCGGCACCGAATGGACCGGGCACGAGAGCGTGACCTTCACCAACGCCTCGGCCACCGCGCTGAACGAGGTCTATCTGCGGCTGTGGGACAACTACCACGGCACCTGCGACGCCCCGCCGATCCGGGTCAGCAATGTCAGCGGCGGCACCGCCGAGTCGCCCACCGTGGCCTGCACCGCGCTCAAGGTCGACCTGCCGGCCCCGCTCGCCCAGGGCCAGAGCGCCACCATCGGCTTCGACCTCGGTATCACCGTGCCCAGCGGCGCCGACCGCTTCGGCCACGACGGCGCCTACAGCTTCATCGGCAACGCCCTGCCCGTCCTCGCGGTCCGCGACAGCGCCGGCTGGCACCTCGACCCCTACACCGACAACGGCGAGTCGTTCTACTCCCTGGCCGCCGACTTCAAGGTGACCCTGGACCACCCCAGCGGCCTGCTGGTCCCGGCCACCGGCACCTCCACCGACACCCCCGGCTCCAGCGGCCGTACGGTGACGACGGCGACGGCTTCCAAGGTCCGTGACTTCGCCTGGGCCGCCGGACCCTTCACCAAGATCTCCGGCACCTCGTCCGCCGGCGTCGCGGTGAACGTCTACTCCGTCTCGGACATCAGCTCCTCCAGCGCCCAGTCCATGCTCTCCACCGCCAAGACCGCCGTGGACGCCCACGCGGCCCGCTACGGCGCCTACCCCTACGGCGAGCTGGACGCCGTGATCGACGACAACTACTGGTTCGGCGGGATGGAGTACCCCGGCTTCGTCCTGGACGTGGTCAGCACCACCGCCCTGACCCACGAGATCGGCCACCAGTGGTGGTACGGCATCGTCGGCGACGACGAGTACAACAGCCCCTGGCTGGACGAGGCGTTCACCGACTACGCCACGGACGTCGCCCTCGGCAAGACCGGCTCCAGCTGCTGGAGCGGCGTCTCCTGGGCCTCCAGCGCCGAGAAGATCACCAACTCCATGGCCTACTGGGACGCGCACTCCTCCCGCTACTCCACCGTCGTCTACGGCTACGGCAAGTGCGCCCTGCACGACCTGCGCCGCGTCCTCGGTGACACCGCCATGGCCAAACTGCTGAAGGACTACGCGACCGCGCACTGGTACGGCGTGTCGACCACGGCCGAGTTCAAGGCCGCGGCCCAGGCCGCCACCAGTACCGACCTCACCTCCTTCTGGACCCAGCACCGCATCGACGGCTGACCGGCGAGGGCCGGGGCCACCCGTACGGACCAAGCACGGCCTGAGATGGCCTCGTTGGGCGGTATCCGAAGTGCGATACCGCCCGACGACGGGTCAGATGGTCTTGTGCGAAGCTCCCTTTCCCTCCAGCGCGCCGGCGCACGCCTGGCTCTCACGGGCGTCCTGACCGGCCTCCTCCTGACCCTGTCCAGCCCCGTGGCCCAGACCGCGTCGACCCCGCCCGTACCCCGGCGCGGCAGCGCGTACATGGGCATGGGCGTCCTGGCCCACGACGGTCGAGCCGTCGGCGCCGACACGGCACCACCCACCCGTGAGAACCAGCTCGAAGGCGTCGATGTCGCCAGCCACCAGGCTGCCGTCGCCTGGTCGACACTGTGGGGCGACGCCGCCAAGTGGGCGTACACGAAGGCCACCGAGGGGCTGAACTACACCAACCCCTACTTCACCCAGCAGTACGACGGTCCGTACAAGGTGGGCATGATCCGCGGCGCCTACCACTTCGCGACCCCGGACGCGTCCACCGGAGCCACCCAGGCCGACTACTTCCTGAAGCACGGCGGCGCCTGGACCAAGGACAGCAAGACCCTGCCGGGTGTACTCGACATCGAGTGGAATCCGTACGGCGCCACCTGCTACGGCAAGTCCAAGAGCGCCATGGTCGACTGGATCCGGGACTTCCTGAACCGCTACAAGTCCCGCACCGGCCGCGACGCGGTCATCTACACGGCGACCAGCTGGTGGACCGAGTGCACGGGCAACTACGCCGGTTTCGGCAAGACCAATCCGCTGTGGATCGCCCGCTTCGCCGCGAGCGCCGGGACGCTGCCGGCGGGCTGGTCGCTGTACACGATGTGGCAGTACACCTCGTCCGGCAAGACCGTCGGGGACCACGACCGCTTCAACGGCAGCGACGACCGGCTGCGGGCCCTGGCGACCGGCTGACCCGGCCGCAGGGCATGTCCCGCGGCCGGGCGAGGTCCGGCGGAGAGGGCAGGATTCGAACCTGCGCGGGCCGTAGGGCCCGACCGTGAGACATGCTCAGTGGTCCCCGATAAGCCACTCCGGGCACCTCTCCTCGTTCCCGGCCGCGGTCTCCCGCGCCGTTCACGACAACCAAGGTGCCAGCAGGGGCTGACACCGCGCTGACGCGACGGCCCGAGTGCGCCCAGCGCCTCAGCCGCAGTGCGGCCCGGCCGGTACGGCGGGGCAGGAGCGCCCGCCGTTGCCGGCCGAGCCGTCCTCGTGGGCCTGGGCCAGGGCACCGGCCGAGACCACGAGAGTGATCACGACGGTCATGACGACCTGGCTGACGACCGTCACGATCGCACGGGCGCGGGCCGCGACCAGGGCCGCCACCAGGGCGAAGGCGCCGACCCCCGCCGCAGCGGTCAGATAGCCCCACAGCGAGTCGGTCTTGACGCTCTTGGCCGTGTCGAGGTTGAACCCGGACAGAAACCACAGCCCGAAGTCGGCGACCAGCACCGCCAGTTCCAGGAACACCAGGCCGCACCCGGCTCCGATGTCGGCACCGGTGTCGGCGCGGTCGCGCCGCTGGGGGCCGCTGGTGGCGTCGAACGCCGGTGGAGCCACGGGGAGATCCATGACGGCCACCTTGCCGGGCCGGTGGGACAAGCACATGAGTACCGGTACTCACCCCGGCCGTATCCGGGTCCCAGCCGGGGGTGGCTCAGCGCACACCGCGGATGGGCAGGATGGCGAGCGCGCCGAGCAGCGACAGCGCGCCGCCGAACAGGAACAGCGGGGTGTAGCCGCCGAGCGCGGTGACCACGGCCGAGGCGACGAACGGCGCCACGATCTGCGGGCCCGCGTTGGCGATGTTCAGCACGCCCAGATCGCGTGCGGCGTCCTCCGCACGGGGGAGGACGAGGGTGACGACGGCGGTGTCCACGGCCATGAAGCAGCCGAACGCCAGCCCGTTGAGCGTGCTGAAGACGAGCATCCCCGGCCAGTTCGGCGCGACCACGGGCACCACCATGACGACGCCCGCCAGCGCCGCCGAGACGCCGACGAACACCTTGCGCCGGTTCCAGCGGTCCGACAGCA
This sequence comes from Streptomyces sp. NPDC052101, assembly GCF_040680235.1. Taxonomy (NCBI): domain Bacteria; kingdom Bacillati; phylum Actinomycetota; class Actinomycetes; order Kitasatosporales; family Streptomycetaceae; genus Streptomyces; species Streptomyces sp. NPDC052101. The sequence goes on along the minus strand of NZ_JBFAWH010000010.1, from coordinate 166,305 downwards.
GACCGCCGACCAGCGTGGAGACGGCCATCGCCGCCATCGACACCGGAGTGAGGACGGCCATGGCGTCCGCCGCACGCAGCCCCTCGGGCAGTGAGATGTGGTCGTCGAGGATGTAGAGCTGGTAGCCGACGACCGAGAAGTAGCCCAGCACCATCAGGGCGCGGCCGATGAAGGCCCAGCGGAAGTCACGGCTGCTCAGCGCGGACAGGAACACCGCCGCGCGCCGACGCCAGGGCAGGGCCGGAGCCGGTGCGGTGCTCCGTTCGGCGCGCTCGACGTCCCGGCAGAGCGCCGTCAGGAGCGCCGCCGCCGCAGCGGCCACGAGCCCCAGCGCCAGGTACCCCACGGAGAGACGGCCGGTGCATCTCGACGCGATGAGGACGCCGAGCGTGCCGCCCACCGGCAGGGCGAGACCGACCAGCGCGGAGGCCGTGCCCCGGCGGGTCGGCGGGATCCGGTCGGGCACGATGGCGGTGACGGCGGCCTGGTAGACGTTCATGGTCGCCTGGACCAGGCACCAGCCGATGCCCACCAGCAGGGCCGTGCGCACACTGCCCAGGAAGGCGAGACCGGCCAGTGCGGCCAGCGCGCCGCCGAGCACCCAGGGGCCGCGCCGCCCCGAACGGTCGGACAGCGCACCGGCGACCGGATTGCAGGCGGTCGCGAACACCGAGCTGACACCGGCTATCAGGCCCAGCAGCGCCACCTTGTGGTGCGGGTCGATCGCGGCGACCTGGGTGGGCAGCAGCACGGAGCCGACCCCCATGTACACCGCGTACATCGACGCGTTGGCGATGAGCAGCAACGTCAGCAGCCCCCGCTGCCGGGACTCGGGTACGGCCGTCGCGCTGTCGGGCCGGAGATCTTCGGTCGGCAGGGGCATGGCGACTCCTGGGAGGAAGAGGGGGAGAGGGGAGGGGAGAGGAGCGGAAGACGCGGCCGAACACTCGCTTGCTTACACGAGTAACCAACTGGCGCGTTCCTTGTGTAGCACCCAGCTGCCGAGGTTGAACAGAGGTCTGCATCAGCAGGTCGGTGACGCGTGTAACGTGCTGTCTGGGGAAGGATCCGGCGAGCGGAAGAGAGTCATGGCGAGGAAAGCGGCCGCGGCCGTCACCAGTGCCGATGTCGCACGGCTGGCGGGCGTCTCGCGGGCCACCGTTTCCTTCGTGCTGAACAACACCCAGGCGCACCGGGTGAGCGAGGTGACCCGCAGGAAGGTCCTCGCCGCCGCGGACACCCTCGGCTATGTGCCGCACGCGGCGGCCCGCTCCCTGCGCGCGGGCCGCAACAACCTGGTGCTCGTCCCGGCCGCCGTGTCCGCCATCGGCCGCCTGGTCAGCGGCTGGATCGACGATCTGCACACCGAGTTGGAGCGGTACGGCTACACGGCCGTCCTGCACGCCGGCCGCTTCACCGACCCCGCCACCGCGGCCCGCGCCTGGGCCGAGCTGCGCCCCGGCGCGGTCCTGGCGCTGGACGGCACGAGCCTCGACGCGGCCGGCGCGGAGGTGCTGCGACGTGCCGGTGTTCAGGCCCTGATGGCCCTCGCGCCGCAACCGGTCGAGGGTGTGTACACGGTGATCTTCGACGATCGCCGCGTGGGAGTCGTCGCGGTCGAACACCTCGTCGCGCAGGGGCGGCGGCGCCTCGGTGTCGTCATGCCGCGCGAGCGCGGTCTGTCGGCCTTCGCCGAGCCCCGGCTCGCCGGTGCGCGCAGCGTGGCCGCCCGGACGACGGCGACGGTGACCCCGCTGGAGATGGAGTACACCCACGCGTCCGCCGCCGCGTTGGCGAGCGGCTGGGCGGAACGCGGTCTGGACGGGGTCTTCGCCTACAACGACGAGTACGCGGCGCTGTTGCTGCATGTCCTCCGGGACGCGGGCGTCGACGTTCCCGGCGAGGTCGCCGTCGTCGGCTGCGACGACCTCGTGACCGCGGTCCTGCAGCGCCCGGCCCTCACCACGATCCGGCTGGAGGTGCCGTCGGCCGCGCAGGTCGCCGCGGCGCTGCACGACCTGATCGAGACCGGCACCGCCGCACCCCTGCCGGCGGTCGAGGCCGTCCTGGTCCGCCGCGAGTCCACCTGACGGCACCCGCCCGGCCCGCGCCGACGGCCGCCGTCTTCCCCGGACCCTCCGGTCAGGCCGTCAGGTGCCCCTGGAGGAATTCCACGCTGTGCGCCACGATGTCGGGCACCTCGGCGGAGCCGAGGAAGATGTGGTCGGCTCCCTCGACGGGCTGTAGCGTGACGTCGCCGCCCGCGTCCTTCAGCACCCGGGCCAGTGCCTCGCTCTGGCTGTAGGGGACGACCTGGTCCTCGCGGCCGTGGATCAGCAGGAACGGGGGCGCGCCGCCGTCCGCCGCATAGGTCACGGGGCTGGCGACGCGCGCCCGCTCCCGGCGCTCCGTCCGCACCCCGCCGAGCAGGGCGTCGAAGGGCTTCGGATACGGCGACCCGTCCGGCAGGGACGGCGGGGACGGCAGGGGCTGATCGAGGATCGGCTCGATGTCGGAGACGCCGTACCAGTCGACGACGGCCCGCACCCCGCTGTCCTCCTGCCGTACGCCCTCCGCCCCTTCGAGCGCGGCTCCGTGCGTGTCGGCGCGGACCAGCCCGGCCAGTGCGGCGAGGTGGCCGCCGGCCGACTCGCCCCAGGCGCCGATCCGTCCGGGTTCGATACCGAGATCCCGGGCGTGGTGCCGGACGTATCGGATGGCGGCCTTCACATCATGCAGCTGGGCGGGGAACGGTGCCTCGAGGCTGTGCCGGTAGTCCACGCAGACCAGGGCCAGACCGGCGCCGAGGACGGCTCCGTGCAGCAGTTCCACCGGGACGGTCGGCGGCGGATAGCGCCGGTCGCCCTCCAGCCAGCCGCCGCCGTGGATCCATACGACGGCCGGCACGGGTCCGTCCGCGGGTGGTACGTGGACGTCCAGCAGGCGCGGCCGGTAGCCGGGCGACGTGGCGTAGGTCAACCCGTGGTAGCGGTGCACGCCGTCGGTGCCGGTCACGGCGGGGGTGGGGGCGCGGAACGGGGGCGGCGGCCAGCCCGTCGCGTGCTGGGCGTCTGCTGGTGAGGTCATGGCGGGGCCTTCCGTCGTCGGCCGAGGCGATCGTCCGAGGGCGCGGAGCCGTCGGCGCAGCTGGATGTTACACGTGTAACCAAGGAACAGGAAGGAGACGGCGAACACGCCCGCCTTGCGATGGGCGAAGGCCGCACGGCCTGGTTCCGGGCGGGACGGCCGAGTTCGCGCCGCTTCGCGCGGTTCGCCGGACAGGCGGCGGATGCGCGGTTAGCGTGTGCCCGCGCGGTTCGCGAGACGGCGGACCGGCCGCATCGACAAGGGGGGTTCATCCATGGAGTTACTGCGCAGATCGCTGGCGCGGCTCGCCGTCGCGCTGCTCGTCGGGGCCGGTGTGGTGCTGGCCGGCTCGGGCGCGGCCCACGCGACGGCGGCCGCGGAGATCCCGGCCGCCACGGACGGCGGGATCTCGGCCACGGTGACGTTCCACGGCGCCGTCGTCCCGCAGCCGTACCGCCCGGATCCCGACGCCGCCTTCGGCGACCGCAAGTGCCTGCTGATCTACCACGACTACGACCCGACGCCCGGCTGCGGCGGGTTCAAGCTCGACTTCACCCTGCACAACGTCCGCAGCCAGCCGGGCTACACCGCCGGTCTCGGCAGCACCGACTACTGGTTCAACGCCTACGCCGACACCGCCCGCACCTTCGGCTGTCTGCGCCCCGACGGCACGTTCGACCACAGCACCAGTTTTGTCGTCCGCACCGCACACCAGGAGCTGATGCGGACCTACTACCTCACCGAGGCCAACTGGGTGCTGTCCACCCTGCGTTCGGACCCGACCCGGGACGTGGGCCCGTACTTCTTCATGAACTTCCCCGCGGTCAAGGTCGACTGCCCCGACGGCATGACGCCCACCCAGTACGGGCTGAAGGTCACCGACATCAGCCTCACCATCGCCGACGACAACGTCTTCGGCCACACCACCTGGAGCACCCCCGGCCCCTTCTACGCCTAGATCACGGTACGGTCGGCCCCATGGCTGACGCTCGGCTGACCACCTCTTCCTTCCTGGTCCTCGGCATCATCGACAAGCTCGGCGAGGCCAGCGCGTACGACGTGAAGGTGGAGGCGGGCCGCACCGTGGCCCCGTTCTGGTCGGTGCCGCACGCGCAGGTGTACGCGCAGTGCGACCGGCTGCTCGCCGCGGGCCTGCTGGCCCAGGTGCGCCAGGAGAGCGGGCGGGGCCGCCGGGTGCTGACGCTGACCGACCGGGGTCGGCGAGCCCTGCGCGACTGGCTCGCCGACCCCGAGTTCGTCCCGGTCGAGGCGCGGGAACGCGGCATCCTGAAACTCTGGTTCGGCGCCAACCCGGACGAGATCGCCCCCGTCCAACTCGCCGAGCACCGGAGCACCTTGGGCGCGTACGAGGAGCTGGCCGACAGCGTCGGCGAGCTGCTCACCCCCGGTCAGCGGGAGGCGCTGGAGTTCGGCATCCGCTACGAGCGCATGATGACCGAGTTCTGGGACTGGGTACAGCGCCGGGACGAACGCGCCCCGGACCGTTGACCTCACCGCCGACCCGCTCTACCGTCGGTAACCCCACGATAGTCCAGAAGAGACTATGGGGATACGACAGAGCCGGTGAGGGACAGGGGAGGGCGCCGTGCGTCCATGGACGAGCAGCACCTGGCGCCGTGTCGCCGCAGCGAGCGTCACGGTGGTGTGCCTCTCGTACGCGCCCTTCGCGATGACCGAACTGTGGTCCTACGCCCGGCCCGGCGCCCCGTCGCCCGGAACGTGGCTGCTGGCCCACACCGTCTCGCCGCGGTACGTCGCCGACGCGCTGGCGACCCGGATCGCCCCGTACCGGCACAGCCTGATCCCGATGATCGTGCACTCCGTACTCGGCGGACTGCTCATGCTGCTCGGCCCCGCGCAGCTGCTGACGGCCACGCGCCGCCGCGCACGTCTGCACCGCACACTGGGCGTCCTGTTCGCCGTCACGGTGTACGCCTCGATGGCGGGCGCCGGCCTCTATCTCGCCCGCACCGCGCCACGGGACGCCTTCAGCGGAGCGGCCTTCTGGATCGTCCTCGCCACGATCCTCGTCGGCACCGTCCTCAGCGTCACCTTCGGCATCCTCGCCGCCATCGGCGGCTACCCCGACCTCCACCAGCGCTGGATGCTGCTGTGCTACGGATACCTGCTGACCGCGCCGCTGCTGCGGCTGGAGTGGGGCGCTCTGCCGGCTGTGCTGCCCGGTCTGCCGATGACGGAGATCAACCGGGTGGCGATCATGCACCTGGGCTCCCTGGTCGTGTTCGGCGCCCTGCTCGCGTCCCGCGCCCGGGACCCCCGGGACACCGTCGAGGGTCTGGGCCGGTCCTGGGCCCCGCTGCCCGTGACCGCCGCCGCCCATCTGGCCGGAGCGGCCGCCCTGGTCTGGATCGCGCGCGCTCTCACCGCTTACGGCGCGGCCGGGAACCGTCTGCTGGCCGCCTATCTACTGCCCTACGTCATGGCGTACGCGGTGATGGCGATCGGCGCGCGGCGCGCCGCCCGGGCGGGCCGCAGCTGGGCGCGCGAGGAGTGGCGCATCCACCTCGTGGGCCTCTGCCTGGCACCCGCGCTCTCGGCCGGCGCGGTCACCGTCCTCCAACACACCCTGGGGCTCGGCCGGTTCACCGCGCTCACCGCCGGCGTCGCCATCGGGTGCGGGATCACCGCCTTCGGCGCCACCCTCGGCGCGAGCCTGCGGCTGATGTACGCCCGCGAGGTACGCCGACGCTCCCTGCCGGCTGCGCTGCCCACACCCCGCGCGACCGCCGCGGTGCCGTAACGCCCTCCCGCCCCTCCCGTAGCCGCCGAGCCTCGTCCGGGATGCCGCGCCAACCCGTACCGGCGCACGGGGCTTCCGAGCACCATGCCCGCGCGGAACCTCCCGGGCGCCGCCCCCGAACAAGGCGCCCGTCCAGTCGCGCTGCCCGCACCTCTCGCCGCCTCCTCGGAAAGGGACCCGCAGCCATGACCCGACCGACCGACTCCACCGCATCGGCCACGACCTCCGCGATGCGACAGCCGCCTCCCGAGCCGTCGCCCGGCCGCCCCCTCGCGCCTGGAGTGGCGCTGCTGGCCATCGCCGTCGCGGTGATCAATCTGCTCGTCGGCACCGTCCTCACGGTCGTGGCCCTGACCGGGCATGTCCTCGGGGCCTGGCCGTCACCGGATCCGCTCACCCCCGGACTGCTCGGCGCCGCCATGCTGGGCACCGCGCCGGCGCTGTTCACCCTCGGCCGCGCCGGGACCTGGCAGGAGGCGCGCACCCTCGTCCTGCCGGTCGCCGTCGTCCTGGCCGGTCTCCTCACGGTCAGTCTGCTCAACGCGGGCCGGCTGTACATCGCCCGCGGCGGCCCGATCGTCTCCGTACTGTTCAGCCTCGGCTGGCTGTTCACGCTCGGCCTGCTGTGTGTGGCGGCGGCGATCTGCCTGACGGCGCAGGCCGTCACCCGGTCCGGGCCGCCCGCCGCGCGTACCGCACCCCTGCCGGGCTGGGCCAAGCCGCCGCTCGCCGTCCTCGGTTCCTCCTGGCTGGGCATCGGCACGGGCCTGTTCGTACGGCCCGGTTTCTGGGCCGACTTCGTCCCCTGGCACACCGACCGCGTGGACGCACAGGCACTCGGCGTCTGGGCCGTGGCCCTCGGTGTGGGTGTCCTCGGCGCCCTCGCCGAGGACGACCTCGACCGCACGCGCGCCGCTCTGTTGTCCCTGCCCGGCACGGCCCTCGCCATCACGGTCGTCCTGGCCGTGCGCGCCTCCCATGTCCACTGGAACTCCGGGCCCGGCCTGGGCTTGATCGCCATGGTGGCCGGACTGCTGGCGGCCGGCGCGAGCGGACGGTTCCTGCTCAGGGGGAGCGCGGCGCCGGGTGGGGCGACGCGGGGCGCCGGCTGGAGCAACGGGGGGCGCCTGCGGAGTGGGGGCGCACGCCGTACGCAGCCGTAGGCCGGTCCCGGCGCCCAGCGGGCGCTGCGCGACGGCGGGGGAGTGCGCTGCCGGCCGCTCACCGACGGCATCCTCACCGTGGGCCCGGCCTTGTTCGGCGTTCCGGAAACCTGCCGATGCGGCACCGGCATGCATACGCCTGGCTCGGCAGCTCGGCAGCTCGGCAGCTCGGCAGCTCGGCAGCTCGGCAGCTCGGCAGCTAGGCCTGGCCCGGTGCCGCCTGTACGTCAGTTCAGGCTGGGCGGCGTCCAGTCGGCGTGCCGCAGGATCGCCCGCATCGCCACTCCGGACGGGGTGAGGCGCAGCGCGGTGTTGCGCAGGGCGACCGCCAGCGGACCGGAGAGCTGCTGGCCCAACCGGCCCGCCTGGCGCGCGGCGCGGGCGACGGCCTGTGACCGCGGGCGGCGCTCGGCGTCGTAGCGGGCCAGTGCCGAGGTGACCGAGGGAGCGTGCGCGAGCGCGGCCGCCAGCGTTGCCGCGTCCTCCAGGGCCTGGCAGGCGCCCTGGCCGAGATTCGGCGTCATGGCGTGCGCCGCGTCGCCGAGGAGCGCCACCCGCCCCGCGACGAACGACCGCAAGGGGGTGGCCAGTTCATTGATGTCGTGGTGGAGCACGGCTTCCGGCCGGGTGGCGTCCAGCAGCTCGGGGATCGGGTCGTGCCAGCCGCCGAAGCGCCGGCGCAGCATGCCGAGCGGGTCGGCGTGGCGGACGCCGGCCGGCGCGGTGAGCACCGCGTGCCACTCGGCCCGGCCGTCGGCGAAGCCGATGTGCCCGAACTCCGCACCCCCGCCCCAGGTCAGCTCGAAGTCACCACGCAGCCGCAACGGCGATTCGGTGATGGCCCGCAGCACCGTCGAGCCCGCGTACACCGGGCCGGGATGGTCAGGGAAGAGCAGACCGCGCAGTCGACTGCCCACGCCGTCGGCCGCGACGACCAGGTCCGCGTCCAGCACGTCGTCCCCGACCGGTACCCCCACCCGGTCGGGGGTCGTACGGTCCAGTCCCGGCACCGTGACGCCGATGAGCAGGCACTTGGCCGGCAGGGCCTCGCGCAGCAACCGGTGCAGGACCGCCCGCCGGATGCCGACGATCGGTGTACCCAGGGCGCGTTCGAGGGCGGCGCCGTCCATCCGGCCCAGCCAGCCGCCCTCCGGGGTGCGGGTGCCGCCGGTGTACTGCGGACGTGCCGCCGCGCGCACCGCCGCTCCGACGCCGAGTGCATCCAGGGCGCGCAGCCCGTTGGCGTGCAGCGAGATGCCCGCGCCCGCGTCGGCCAGGGTGCCGGCCCGCTCCACCACCCGTACGTCCCAGCCGATCCGGTGCAGCCCGATCGCCGCCGCCAGACCGCCGATGCCACCCCCGACGACCACCGCCGTACCGCCCATTCCGGCCCCCCTTCGAGTCTTCTACATCTGTAGAAGACTCTACAACGAGTTCTCTACAGATGTAGAAGGGGGTAAAAAGAAGGGGTGTCCACAGATCGACGTACTCTCCTCGCCGACGCGGCCATCGTCGTGCTCGCCGACGCCGGGATGCGGGGGCTGACCCATCGCGCGGTGGACCGGGCGGCGCAGCTGCCTCCCGGCACCACGTCCGCCTACTTCCGCACCCGCCAGGCCCTGCTCACCGCTCTGGTCCGGCGGCTGGTGCAGCTCGACCAGGCCGAGCTGCAGGAGATGGGGGGCAGGGTGCCCGTGCCGCGGACGGTGGGTGAACTGGTCGTGGGAATCATTGAGTTGGCCGATGAGCGGCTCACCGGGGACGGTCGGACGCGGTCGCTGGCGCGCTATGCGTGTGCCGTGGAGAGCGTGCGTCATCCCGAGCTGCGCGAGATCCTGGTGCCGCGCGAGAACGTGGGGCGGCGGGCGGTGTGCGACTTCCTCGCCGGGCAGGGCGTCGCCGACGCCGAGGAGCGTACGGTCACGCTGCTGACCTGTGTGGACGGCCTGGTCTTCGACCGGCTCGTGAACGGCGGGGGCGTTCAGGAAGAAGAGGTCCGGGGGCTGGTGGCGGCGGCTCTGCGGTGAGCGGTACGACGGCTGCGGCGGTGCCGCTTCTTGCGGTGCGGCTGTGAGTGGGACCTGTGCGTCAACCCGCTAGCCCGTCAACCGGTCAGCCCGTCACGGAGGCACCGCGCGCAAGGCCCTCAGCACCGCCCAGACGACCGAGACCAGCGGCACGGCCACCACGGCACCGATCACCCCGGCGATGATGCTGCCGGCGATCACCGACACGGCGACGACGAGCGGGTGGAGTCGTACCGCCCAGCTCATCACCAGCGGATGCAGCACATGGCCTTCCAACTGGCCGATCACGACGATCAACGCCAGCACGGCCGCGGCCGTGAGCGGCCCGCGTCCGGCCAGTGCGATGACCGTGGCGACGCCGAGCGCGACCGGCGAGCCCACCAGCGGGACGAACGCGGCGAAGAACTCCAGCAGCGTCAGCGGCAGCGCGAGCGGCACCCGCAGCACGAGCAGGGCGATACCGACGAGCACGGCATTGGTGGCGGCCACGATGATGATGCCGCGCGTGTACCCGGCGAAGGCCCGCCACGCCGCCCGCCCCGCCCGGTCCCACGCCGGACGGGCGCCGCTCGGCAGCAGATCGTCGCGCATCCAGCCCCACAGGCGCTCGCCGGAATGGATGAAGAACACCGAGGAGAACAGCGCGAGCGCGATCCCGGTGACCACCTCTACGACCCGGCTCAGCCCGCTCACGGCGCGGCTGAGCAGGCTGGACCGGTGCGTGGAGAAGTAGTGCGTCACCTGGTTCTCCAGCTCGGACAGCCGGCTCGGGCTCAGCCGGAGCGGCGGCCGCCGCAGCCACTGCTCGATCTGGTGCACCCCGCCGCGGAACTCGCCCGCCAGCCGGGCCGACTCGCCGGCCACCGCGTTGCCCACCAGGGCGAGCAGGGCCAGCAGGAGCAGCAGGCTGCCCACCAGCGTCACGGCGACGCACAGCGGCCGCGGCAGGACCCGGGCGAGCAGGTCCGTCAGCGGGCGCAGTACGGAGGTGACGACCAGCGCGAGGAAGAGCGCCACGGCGATGAGCTGGAAGCTGCCGAGGACGCTGAACACGCCGTAGACGACGATGCCGATGAGGATGAGCCGCCAGGCGTAGGCCGCCCCGACACGCAGCCAGGGCACCACCCACACGGCCGCCGGCACCAGCTCGGGGTGGGGGGCGGCCATGCGTCGTACGGGGTAGGCGGGCCGTCTGCCCGGCATCCGCCCCCGGCGGCCCCGGCCGCCCGGCCCCGCCGTCCGCCGACGCGCATCGCCCACCACCGCTTCCGGCTCCTCTCCGTCACCCCGATGACGGTCGGTCACATGTGAGAACCGTAAGCGCACCTGTCGGTAGGGGCGCGCCGAACGCACCCGCGCGCGGCGTCCCCCGGACGGCGGCGTTTCGGCCCGGGCTCAGCGGCGCCGTTCCGGGCAGGTCGGTTCCGGCTCAGCATGCTTGCGGCGGAAGCCCGCCAGGCGCCCGCCCGGAAGTCTGCTCACAGCGATTCGGCCAGGCCGCTGCGGTGGGCGAAGACGACGAGCTGGGCGCGGTCGCGTGCGCCGACCTTCACCATGGCGCGGTTCACGTGGGTCTTGACGGTGGCGGGGCTGAGCACGAGCTGGGTGGCGATCTCGTCGTTGGACAGGCCGGTCGCCACGAGCGTGGTGATCTGCCGTTCGCGCTCGGTCAGTGCCTCCAGGCCGCGGCGGGCGGCCTCGTCCATCGGCTGCGGCGGGGCGGGGGTGTCGAGGAAGCGGCTGATGAGGGTTCTGGTCGCGGCGGGGGACAGCAGTGCGTCGCCGCGACTGACCGTGCGCACCGCCTGGAGCAGTTCGTCCGCGTCGGCGCTCTTGCCCAGGAAGCCGCTGGCTCCGGCGCGCAGCGCCTCGAAGACGTACTCGTCGATCTCGAAGGTGGTGAGGATCAGGACCTTCACTCCGGCGAGGTCCTCGTCTTCGGTGATCAGGCGGGTCGCCGCGAGGCCGTCCAGGACGGGCATGCGGATGTCCATCAGGACCAGGTCCGCCTGCGCGACTTTGGCCAGTCGTACCGCCTCGCGTCCGTCGCCGGCCTCGCCGACCACCTCCAGGTCCGGCGCCGGTTCGATCAGGGCCTTGAAACCGGTGCGCACCAGGGGCTGGTCGTCGGCGATGACTACGCGGATGGTCACGGGGCGGACTCCTGGGCGAGGTCGAGGGGCTGGTAGGGCAGGTCCGCGGTCACCCGGAAGGCTCCGTCCGTGCGTGGTCCGGCGGTGAAGCGCCCGCCGAGGGCGAGGACCCGCTCGCGCATGCCGACGATGCCGTGCCGACCAGGTGGGAGGGCGCCTGAGGCATGGGTATGCCCGCCAGCTGTGGGCTTGCCTCCCGGGTCGTCGACGGTGATGCGCAGCTCATGGCGGTCGTAGCTCAGCGTCAGGCGTGCCTGCCGTCGGCTGGAGTGCTTGTAGACGTTGGTCAGTGACTCCTGGATCACGCGGTACGCGGTGAGATCGGCCGCGGGTGCCAGGGGTACCGCCGTGCCGTCGACACGGAAGTCGATGTGCAGGCCGGAGGTGTGCAGTGCGGCAAGGAGTTCGTCGAGTCCGTCCAGACCGGGCGCCGGGATCGCGGTGGGGGCGACGGGGTCTCCGGGCTGGCGTAGCAGACTGACCGTGTCGCGCAGTTCCCCCAGAGCCTTGCGGCCGGCGGACCTCACGTGGGCGAGCGCCTCGCTCGCCGCCGCCGTGTCGTTGTGGAGCGCCTGCCCGGCGACGTTGGACTGCACGCTGATGACGGCGAGTTGGTGTCCGACGGCGTCGTGCAGGTCGCGTGCGATGCGCAGCCGTTCCTCGGCGATCCGGCGCCGTGCGTCCTGCTCGCGCTCGCGTTCCGCGCGTACGGCTCGCTGCTCGACCTCGGCGAGGTAGGCGCGGCGATTGCGGGAGGAGTCGCCGGCCGCGATCGCCAGGCCGCCGAGCGCGATGAACGCCAGGTTCTGCGGTCCCAGCAGCGCCGGCCTGTGCACCGCGTGGATGAGAGCGAGCGCGCCCACCGCCGAGGCGCCGAGAACCAGGCCACGCCGACGTTCGACCAGGTCGGCGACTGTGTAGAGGGCGATCAGCGGGGCGAGCAGGATCAGTGCTCCGCTGGTGCCGCCGCTCTCGGCGAGGAACACCTCCGCGGTCGCCGCGCTGACCGCCAGGGTCACCAGCGGGCGACGGCGTCGTCCGGCCAGCACACCGCAGGCGAGCGCGGCGGCGACGAGCGCCACGGTGCGGTTGCCGCCGGGGGCGCCGGAATGCCCGGCGAAGGCAGTCAGCACGGTGGCGGCGAAGACGGCCAGGGCGATCGCCGCGTCCTCCAGATGCGCATGGCGGCGAGCGGCGCGACGCAGGTGGCCGATGGCGTTCATGCCTTCACGATAGGCATGCGCGGCCGGGCTGCCGTCGGCTGTGCGTGGCAGCGGGCACTACCGCGGGTGCGGTACACGGCCGTGCGGGCACCGCGGGCGCGGTAGTCGGGGTTGCCGTGCCGGGGCGACGACACGCGGCGGCCGGGTCGGGAGGGTGGTTGCGGCGCCCGGATGCCGGGCTCCGGCGGCCGACGCATCGATGTCCGGCCGACTCATCGCTGTCAGGAAACGGAGAACCCCCGATGCACCCGACCCATGTGCCCGTCCTTCGCCGGAGGACGCGATGAACGGCGGCATCACGATCGACGGATTGACCAAGCGGTACGGCGCGGTGACCGCCGTCGACCGGCTGACCTTCGACGTGGAGCCCGGGGTGGTCACCGGGTTCCTCGGCCCGAACGGGGCCGGCAAGACCACCACACTGCGCATGCTGCTGGGTTTGGTCACGCCCACCGCGGGCCGGGCCCTGATCGACGGCCGCCGCTACGCCGACCTGAGGGATCCGAGGCGGGTCGTGGGCGCCGTACTGGAGGCGACCGGCTTCCACCCCGGCCGGCGCGGCCTCGACCACCTGCGCATCCTCGCTGGGACCGGCGGCATCTCGCGCTCACGCGTCGAGGAGGTGCTGGAGCGGGTCGGCCTGGCCGACGCGGCGCACCGGCGGGTGGGCGGCTACTCGCTCGGCATGCGTCAGCGGCTGGGCCTGGCATCCGCCCTGCTCGGCGACCCGAAGGTGCTCATCCTCGACGAACCCGCCAACGGCCTGGACCCGGCCGGCATGGCCGACCTGCGGGACCTGTTGCGCGATCTGGCCGGCGAAGGGCGAACGGTGCTCATGTCCAGCCACGTGCTGAGCGAAGTTGCCCAGACCGTGGACCGCGTGGTCATCGTCGCCGGCGGCACGCTGCGCCACGCGGGCCCGCTGAGCGAGCTGACCGGGGCGCAGGGCGAGACGCTCGAAGCCGCCTTCCTCCGGCTCACGTCCGCCCCCGACACCGACCCAGCGACCGGCGCCGGCACGGCGTCCGCCCGACACTGACCGCGAGGAACGAACGCCATGCACACCCTGATCCGCACCGAGGTACTGAAACTGCGCACCGTCCGCAGTCCGTGGCTGCTCCTGGCCGCATCACCCGTGCTGGTGACCGCCGGCGTCAGCGGTCTGGTGGTCTCCGGCACGAAGCCGCTCGACACGGCCGCACAGAGCGGCGCGCTCGCACACGTGGGCCTGACCTCGATCCTCACGCTGGTCTTCGGGATCCTCGCGGTCGCGGGGGAGTACCGGCACAAGACCATCACCGACACCTATCTGAGCACCCCCGCACGCGGCCGCGTCATCGGCACGAAGCTTGTGGTCCACGCCGTGTTCGGCGTGGTGTCCGGGGTGGTGAGCAGCCTCGTCGGCCTCGGTGTCGCAGCCGCTTGGTGGGCGGACAAGGGTGTGTCCTTCGCGTGGACCGACTCGCAGATGTGGACCACGATCGGTGGCGGCATCGCCTGGAACGCGGCCTTCGCGGCCATCGGAGTGGGAGTCGGCGCCTTGGTCCGCAGCCTCGTCGGCGCGGTCGCCGTCGCCCTGGCGTGGGTCGCCCTGGTCGAGGGCATCGTCGGGCAGCTGATCGGCGGCCTCGCCCGCTGGCTGCCGTTCAACGCCGGCCAGGCGCTCGGCGCCGGGGCCAAGGCTATGACGACCGGGAGCCTGCTGCCACGCTGGGGCGGCGGCGCCGTCCTCGCCGTCTACACGCTCGTCTTCGCGGTGCTCGCCGTCACCACGTCCATGCGCCGCGACGTGTCCTGACCTCCCGTCCTGTTTGCCCCGCCCCTGGTGCACCGGGGGGAGCGACCGGCTGTCGCCGAGCGGGGCGGTGGCCGTCTCGCGGTTCCGTTCAGGCAGGCTTCGGGTCAATTGGGTCGATGCCTCTGCCCGGGGCCGTGCGGTCGCTCCTCGTCCGCACGGCCTCCAGCAGGTGGGCGGCATGACGTGTTGCCGCGGTGGCGGTGGATCGCGGTGATGACAGCGGTGGCCAACAGCACCGCGGCGGCAGCGATCAGCCACGGACTGGACAGCCAGGCGCCGAGACCGGCAAGCGCACCGGCGGCGACAAGCGTGGGCCCCGCGCAGCAGAGGACCACCAGCAGGGCGGCGCCGATCCAGGCGACGGTTGCGCGACTGCCGGAGCGCCGCTGGTGCGGGGAGTGGGTGATGGGCATGCTGCTCAGCCCTGGCTGTCGGGGATGCGTGGGCAGCAGTCGAGGGCGGCGGCGTTGTCCGCTGCCAGGGAGCGGGCCAGGACGACGAGGTCGGCCACGCGTGGGTCGCCGACGGAGTAGCGCAGTTTGCGGCCGTCGCGTCGGGCAGTGACGTAGCCGCAGTCGACCAGGCAGGACAGATGGACCGAGATCCGCGGCTGGGAGATGCCGGCGTGCGCGACGCACTCGGCGGAGGTGCGCTCCCCGGCCAGGATGAACTCCAGCAGCTTCAGCCGCGTGGGGTCGCCGAGGGCGCGGAAGAACCGGGCGGTGGTCTCCAGGTGCGTGCATGAGACGGCCGCAGCGGTCTCCTGTGCGACAGGAACAGAGCTTTGGGGCACCGGGATCCTCCTCACCTCTGGAGCTATTCGCCTACCCGCATAGCATGGACTGCGCTGACCTATTCGGCAATACGAATAGCTGGTCCGGGCGAGACCGACATGCGGTGAGGAGGCGGCACATGAGGACGGAATCGGGTTTTGACCTGGCAGTCGTCGGTTCAGCAACTCGGTGAGAGGTTCCAGTTCCGCGATGGCCTTGGCGGAGACGGACGCGGCGACGACCGGCTGCGGGGAGTTGACCGCCGTACAAAGGGCTCCGTGAACACGCCGGCCGGGTTCAAGTCGAACCGGGCCGCCCAGGCCGGGACGTGAACGTCCCTCCTACAGCAGGCCGACGTTGGTGAGTGGGACGTTCCAGTCGTCGCTCCCCATATGGCCATGGCCGTCCTGAGCTGCGGCCGGTACCACGAACTGCATCAGCCCGGCGACGACAACGGCCAAGACGGCGACGACACGACGCTTCACAGTTCCTCCTCGTGGACGACGGTACCGACCACCCTGCTCCGAGCCGGCAGCTCCCGACCACCCAGCCACGCCGCCCATCCTCTGGATTCAGCCGCTCGGTGGTGGTGCCGGGTGATCTCGACGCCGGTGGAGCCGGCCGCTTCCAGGCCCGTGCGGTATGCGGCCGGTCCCGGCGACCTCGACCGACGACAACACCATGTTCCAACCGCGGACTCACAGTGCGTGGCGTCGAATAGGCCCCGGCCCCACAGTGCATCGGCCGCAGGCGGCACGTGGTGGGAAGTACCAAGATCGCGACGGCATTGTTGTGCCGGACGAGACCGCTGTCCGCGCCTGCGGCCTTGAAGACTTGCAGGACACGACGGACCCCGGTGGTCGTCGTGTCCTGCTCGGGCCAGCCAAAGGATCTTTCTCGTGGACCAGCGCGTGATCTCGCCCCGAAACCGTGGTTTCCTCTTTCTCGACTCCCATCCGGCCGGCTGCCGCGAGCTGGTGAACGCCATGTGGCGGGACATCCCGGCTCCCAGGGCGGAACCCGAAGGCGACGGACCGGTTGCCGTGGTCATCGGCTCGTCGGCCGGGTACGGCCTGGCCGCCACGCTCGCCGGGCTCAAGCGCGCGGGCATCCGCGGTATCGGAGTCTGCTTCGAAAAGGCACCCAGTGCGCGGCGCACGGCCACCGCCGGCTGGTACCGCACCGCGGCCATCGCGGAGCTTGCCCGCGCGGCAGGCCGGGACATGGTCTTCCTCAACGGGGACGCGTTCTCCGACGCGATGAAGAACCAGGTCGCCGACCTGCTCCAGAAGCGCTTCCAGGGGCGCCTGGACTACCTCATCTACTCGGTCGCCGCTCCCCGCCGCACCGATCCCGACACCGGAGTCACCTACGCCTCGGCCCTCAAGCCCATCGGCATGGCCAATCGCACCAAGACGCTCGTCTTCGACGCGGACGGCAGCCCCGATGTCCGTGAGGTCGAGACGGAACCCGCCGCAGGAGACGACATCGAACAGACCGTGGCAGTGATGGGCGGCACCGACTGGGAGCGCTGGATCGATCACCTCGCGGCACGCGACCTGCTCGCCGACGGATTCACCACCGCCGCCCTCAGCTACATCGGTTCACCTCTGACCGCTGC
The DNA here is from genome assembly GCF_040680235.1 of Streptomyces sp. NPDC052101. Taxonomy (NCBI): domain Bacteria; kingdom Bacillati; phylum Actinomycetota; class Actinomycetes; order Kitasatosporales; family Streptomycetaceae; genus Streptomyces; species Streptomyces sp. NPDC052101. The sequence goes on along the minus strand of NZ_JBFAWH010000010.1, from coordinate 149,678 downwards.
GATCTACCGCCAGGGCACCATCGGCGCAGCCAAAGCCCACGTGGAAGCCACTGCTCGCGCTCTCGACGAACGCCTGGCCCACCTCGTCGGCGGACGTGCCGTGACCTCGGTCAACGGCGCCGCCGTCACCCAGTCCTCCACCGCCGTCCCCGGCATCGCCCTCTACACCGGACTGCTGCGCGGCGTGCTCGGCGACAGCCTCGTCCCTGCGACGGATCAGTCGGCCGATCTATGGGACCAACTCACCGGCACCACCGCGCTGATGCTCGACGACGAGGGCCGTGTGCGCCTCGACCGCTGGGAAATCGCCGATGAGGTGCAGCAAGCCGTCGCCGAACGCTGGGACAGGGCGACCACCGACACCATCGGCGACCTCGCCGATCTCGACTGGTTCCGAGGCGAGGTGCAGCGCCTGTACGGCTTTGCCGTGCCCGCCGTCGACTACACCGCCCCGATCGACACCGACACGCCGTGGCCCGACACAGCCTGAGCACTCGCCGGTCGGGCCCGGCCGTAGGCGCGTCCCAGCGGCCCGTCCGCCCCCGGCCTCGGCTCCCCGTCCGCCGCTCAGACCTGTCGGCCCCCGCCGCGCGGGCCCTCGGCGTTCTCGGTCGCCCGGCCCACCGGCAGCAGGTCTCGGATGTCCGCGGGCAGGGCCTCGGCCATCCGCTCGGTCAGCTCCGGGGCGAGCGCGGCGTCGAGCACCTCCAGTACGGCCGCGGCCTCCCGCAGGGCGGTGTCCTCGTCGGTGCCCACCCGGCCGGCGATGCGCCCGGCGAAGACGGTCAGCCCGAACCGCTCGCCCGAGGTGCCGGAATCGACCGCGGTCGACGCGTCCGCCGCCTCCCGCATCGCCGCCGCCATGTCCGGCGGCAGCTGGGCGGCCACATGCCGGGCCAGCCCGGACGGCAGCCGCTCCGACAGGGTGCTCACGACCGCGTGTGCGGCCCGTTCGGCCGAAACCCGGTCCGGCAGTTGGGCCAGCGCCTGCACCTTTCCGATCATCTCGTCGTGCCGCATGAGGCCGCTCCCTTCCTCACGAAGTCCTGACGGTGGGAGACGGTGGGACACGTCCCTCGCCGCGAGCAGGTGCGCGCCTCGGACCCGCCGACGACGCCGGCTCCGGTATCAGCATCGGCCATGGCCTCCCCCGGCGCCCGCCGAGTACCCCATCGCCCCTGCCGGTACCGGGCTCCGGGGGGAATCGCCGTCCCGTCGCGGGGTAGGCGTGGGCAGCGGAATCATGGAACGACCCGGACCGGGCGGAGCGACATGCGAGGTGTGCATGACAGGAGCGGGGTTCGCGGCACCGTTGTGGGACGTGCACAACGGCCAGGGAGTGCGGCAGCTGGCCGAGCTGGGGCTGGCGCTGCTGCTGTCCAGCCTGATCGGCTGGGAGCGTGCGGCCCAGCAGAAGAGCGCCGGACTGCGCACGCACACGCTGGTCGGCATCGCGAGCGCGCTGATGATGGAGGTGTCCCAGCACGGGTTCACGGCGGTGCTCGGGCTGGAGAACGTCTCCTTCGACCCCTCCCGGGTGGCGGCGCAGATCGTGTCCGGCATCGGCTTCATCGGCGGCGGTCTGATCTTCGTACGGCGGGATGTCGTACGGGGTCTGACGACGGCCGCCACCATCTGGCTGACCTGCGCGGTCGGCATGGCCTGCGGTGGCGGGCTGCCGATCCTCGCGCTGGCGGTGACCGCCCTGCACTTCCTCGTGGTGCGGGGCTATCCGCTCTTCACGTCCCGGCTGATCCCCGAAACGGCCGCCGCCGGCTTCGAGGCCCGGCTGACCTACCGCACCGGGGCGGCGCTGCTGCCCCGCCTGATGGAGACGTGCACCCGGCGCGGCTTCCGGATCGTGCAGGTCAGGGTCGAACGGCTGCCCGGCCGCGCGGACGACGCGGCCCGGGTGCTGCTCGGGCTGGAGGGTGCCGAGGATCCGACGGCGCTGGCATCGGAGCTGTTCCAGGAGGACGGTGTCCTCGACGTCGAGGTGAGCGCCGCGGCGGACGACGAATGACGAAGAGCGGCGACTTACGGTATGAGGGCCCCGTGCCATGCGATTCGGATGGCGGACGGGACTTCACGGACGCGGCCGAATCGGCGCGGCGGTGCTTCACGCCACCCCGGCCAGCGACGACGATGCCGTGTCATGGACATTTTGCTCGTCGCCAGTGCGTTCAACAGCCTCTCCCAGCGTGTGTACGCCGAACTGTCGGACCTGGGGCACCGCGTGGACGTCGTGCTCGCCTCGCAGGGCGATGACCGGATCCGGGCCGCCGTACACGAGGTGCGGCCGGAACTGGTCATCGCGCCGATGCTCAGGACGGCTCTGCCCGAGGACGTGTGGCGCGCACACACCTGCCTGATCGTGCATCCGGGGCCGCCCGGTGACCGCGGGCCGTCCTCGCTGGACTGGGCCGTCGCCGAACGGGCACCGCAGTGGGGTGTGACGGTCCTGCAGGCGGAGGCGGCGATGGACGCGGGCGCGATCTGGGCGGCGGAGCCGTTCCCCGTGCCGGCCGTCGGCAAGAGCGACCTGTACCGCAACGAGGTCTCCGACGCCGCGGTCGCGGCCGTCCGCACCGCCGTACGGCGCTATGCCGAAGGCGCCTACAAACCCCGGCCGCAGACCGACGCATCGATCAGCGTGGTCTGGCGGGACGCCTTCCGGCAGGAGCGGCGGCGTATCGACTGGCAGCGGGACGACACCGAAACGGTCCTGCGAAAGCTCCGCGGCGCCGACTCGCAGCCGGGTGTCCGGGACGAACTCCTCGGCCGGGAGGTGTTCCTGCACGGCGGACACCCCGAGGACCGGCTGCGCGGCCGCCCCGGCGAACTCCTCGCCCGGCGGGCGGGCGGCGTCTGCCGGGCCACCCGCGACGGCGCCATCTGGATCCCGGAACTGCGCCCCCGCAAGAACTCCGGCGACCCCGCGCCGTTCCGCCGCCCGGCCGCGTCCGTGCTCGCCGCCTGGGAACCCGGGCTCGAACTCCCGGAATCCGAAGCCCCGTTGGAACTGCCGGCCGACCGGCACACCTGGACCGACATCCGCTACCGGCAGCACGGCGACACCGGCTTCCTCGGCTTCTCCTTCCCCGGTGGCGCCATGAGCACCGACCAGTGCCGCCGGCTGCTCGCCGCGTACCAGTACGCGCTCTCCCGGCCCACCCGTGTCCTCGTGCTCGGCGGGGCCCGCGACTTCTTCTCCAACGGCATCCACCTGAACGTCATCGAGGCGGCCGCCGATCCGGCCCAGGAGTCGTGGATCAACCTGGACGCCATGGACGACCTGGTGGAGGCAGTGCTGCGCACCACCGACCGGCTGGTGGTGGCCGCGCTCGCCGGCAACGCGGCGGCCGGCGGCGCCATGCTCGCCCTCGCCGCCGACGAGGTGTGGTGCCGCACCGGTGCTGTCCTCAACCCGCACTACCGGCGCATGGGCCTGTACGGCTCGGAGTTCTGGACGTACAGCCTGCCCCGCCGTGTCGGACCGGAGCACGGCCACCGGCTGACCACCGAGGCCCTTCCCCTGAGCGCCGCCTCCGCCGAGCGGCTGGGGCTCGTGGACCGGCTCGTACCGGCCACGACCGGCGGTTTCCCGGCCCGGGTCGAGCGGCTGGCGGCCGAACTCGCCGCCGCACCCGGTCTGGACCGGCGGATCGCCGACAAGGCCGCCGCCCGCGCCGCGGACGAACGCGAACGGCCCCTCGCCGCCTACCGCGAGGCCGAACTGGCCCGTATGCACGCCATCTTCTTCGACCCGCGGGCCTCCTACCACGCCCTGCGCTCGGCGTTCGTGCGCAAGACACCGTCCGGTTCGGCCCGGCCCCTGACCATGCCCGAGGGAGACCTCCGTTGACGCCCCGCCTGCTGGTGGCCGGCGTCGGCAACATCTTCCTCGCCGACGACGCCTTCGGCCCCGAGGTGATCCGCGCCCTCGACCGGCGCCCGCTGCCGCCCGAGGTGCGCGTCCACGACTACGGCATCCGGGGCATGGACCTCGCCTACGCCCTGCTCGACGGATACGACACCGTCGTCCTGGTCGACACCGCGCGACGCGGCCACCGCCCCGGCACCCTCTGCCTGATCGAGGCCGAACCGCCGGACGCCGGCGTGGTGCCCGAGGCCCACGGCATGGACCCGGCGAAGGTGCTCGCCCTGGCCGCACACCTCGGCGAGGACGAGCCCCTGCCCCACGTCCTCGTCCTGGCCTGCGAGCCGGAGGTGCTGCCGGCCGGCGACGAGGACCTGCTGCCGGGGCTCAGCACACCGGTCCGGGAGGCCGTCGGCCGGGCCGTGGACGCGCTGCACACGCTGATCCCGGCTCTGCTCGCCGACCCGGCCGCGGCCGCACCCCCGTTGGGCCACCCGATGGAATCCGGGCCCGCGCACCCGGCTGCGCTGCCCGGTACGGCGGCCCGCTGAGCGGAAGATCGGTGGGGCCCGGGCCCGGGCGACCCGCCCCGGACCCCATCGCCGTATCCGAGGAGCAGCGCCCATGTGCCGGTCCGACGTCAAGCAGGCCGTCCTGGCCAAGAACGACGATCTGGCCGCGGAGCTGCGCGGCGACCTCGCGCGGCAGGGCGTGACCGTGGTCAACCTGCTGTCCAGCCCCGGCAGCGGAAAGACCGAACTGCTCGGCCGGGTCCTGGCCCGCGCGGTGGAACAGGGCGTCCCGGTGGCCGCGCTCACCGCGGACCTGGCCACCGAGAACGACGCCGTACGACTCGCCCGCTCCGGCGCCCCCGTCCAGCAGCTGCTCACCGACGGGCTGTGCCACCTGGAGGCCCGGCAGGTCCGGGCCCGGCTGATCGGCTGGCTGCCGGTGGAGACCCGCGTGCTCTTCGTGGAGAACGTCGGCAATCTCGTCTGCCCGGCCGCGTACGACCTCGGCGAGACCCTGCGGGTCGTGCTCATGGCGGTCACCGAGGGCGAGGACAAACCGCTGAAGTACCCGACCGCGTTCGGCTCCGCCCATCTGGTCGTGATCACCAAGTCCGACCTCGCCGATCCGGCCGGTTTCGACGAGAGCGCCTTCCGGACGAACGTGCACCGGGTCAATCCGGGCGTGCGGATCGTACGGTCCTGCGCCCGCACCGGCTCCGGCGTCGGCACCCTCCTGGACCGCGCCCTCGCCGCCCGGGACGGCACCCTCCACCGGCCGCCCCTCGCACCGCATCCGCACGGCCACCACCACACCGCCGGCGCTCCCGCCGTATGACCGCCCCCGCCACCGGCCTGGTGCGCCGTCGGCTGACCGTACGGGGGACCGTGCAGGGAGTCGGATTCCGGCCGTATGTGCACCGCCTGGCCGCCGGGCTGGGCCTGGCCGGGTTCGTCGGCAACACCGGCGACGGCGTGATCGTCGAGGTCGAGGGCCCGGCGGACGAGGTAGGCCGCTTCTGCGACGCATTGACCGAACAGGCGCCGCCGCTGGCCGTCGTGCACGGCGTCACCGGCGAGTACCTGCCCGCCACCGGCGACACCGGCCCCTTCGTGATCCGCTCCACGGAGCGGGCCGAGGGCCGCACCCAGCTTCCGCCGGACACCGCGACCTGCGCCGACTGCCTGCGCGACCTGTCCGATCCGACCGACCGCCGGCACCGCCACCCCTTCGTCACCTGCACCCACTGCGGCCCGCGCTTCACCATCGCCACCGGGATGCCGTACGACCGCGAGGCCACCACCATGGCCGCCTTCCCGATGTGTCCGTCCTGCTCCCGGGAGTACGGCGACCCCGTCGACCGGCGCTTCCACGCCCAGCCGGTCGCCTGCCCCGACTGCGGCCCCCGGCTCACCCTGATCCCCGCCCTGGGCGGCCTCCGCGCGGCACGGGACGCGAACGCCCTCGCCACGGCCCGGGCACTGCTGGCCGCCGGCCGGATCGTCGCCGTCAAGGGCGTCGGCGGCTACCACCTGGCCTGCGACGCCACTGATGCCCAGGCCGTCGCCACGCTGCGCGAGCGCAAGGAACGCGGCGGCAAGGCCTTCGCGGTGATGTGCGCGGACCTCTCCACCGCCGAGCGGATCGCGCTCCTCTCCGCCGCCGAACGGGCCGCGCTGACCAGCGCCCGGCGCCCCATCGTGCTGCTCCGCAGACGCACCCCGGCCGACGGCCCGCGCCTCGCCGACCAGGTCTGCCCGGGCAGCCCGCATGTGGGCCTCATGCTGCCCTACACGCCGGTGCACACCCTGCTGTTCGGGCTGCCCGGCGATCCGCCCGGCCCCCGGCTGCTGGTGATGACGAGCGGCAACCGCTCCGGCGAACCCATCGTCACCGACGACGCCGAGGCCCTGACCCGGCTCGCCGGACTGGCCGACGCCTGGCTCGCCCACGACCGGCCCATCGCCTCACCGTGCGACGACTCCCTGCTGCGGATCCGCCCGGACGGCACCGAGCAGGTCCTCAGACGTTCCCGCGGCTACGTCCCCCGCCCGCTGCGGCTCCCGGTCGCGGTGCCGCCGGTGCTCGCGGCCGGCGGCGACCTGAAGAACGTCCTGTGCCTGGCCGAGGGCGACCAGGCCTGGTTCGGGCCGCACATCGGTGACATGGGAGACCTGACGGCCCTGCGGGCCGCGGAGCGGGCCGAACGGCACCTGACGCGGCTGACCGGGGTCAGCCCCCGGCTGGTGGCCGCCGACCGGCACCCCGGCTACCACTCGACGCGCTGGGCCCGCCGCCGGGCCGCGCGGATCCCCCTGCGGCTGGTCCAGCACCACCACGCCCACATCGCCTCCGCGATGGCCGAGCACGGCCTCGACGGCACCACCCCGGTGATCGGCGTCGCCTTCGACGGCACCGGACACGGTGACGATGCCACCGTGTGGGGCGGCGAGATCCTGCTCGCCGACTACACCGGCTACCGCCGCTTCGCCCATCTGACCCCCGCCCCGCTGCCCGGCGCGGACGCCGGAGTGGCCAACCCCTGCCGGCTGGCGCTGGCCCGGCTGTGGGCGGCCGGACTGCCCTGGGAGCCGGACCTGCCGAGCGTCATGGCCTGCACGGAGACCGAACGCGCCGTGCTGCGGCAACAGCTGACCCGGCAGGTGGCCTGCGTCCCGACCTCCAGCATGGGGCGCCTCTTCGACGCCGTGTCGTCGCTGGCCGGGGTGTGCCATCGCGCCGGGTACGAGGCGCAGGCCGCGATGGAGCTGGAGGCGGCGGCGCTGCAGGCCGGGGACGCGGACACCACGGCGTACCCCTTCGGCCTCACCGGCGCGGGCACTGCCGGCTGCGACCCCGCGCCGATGCTGAGCGCCCTGCTCGCGGACCGGCGGCGCGGCACCCCCGCACCTGTGCTGGCCGCCCGCTTCCACCGGGGCGTCGCCCGGGCCGTCGCCGAGATCTGCGGGCGCGCCCGCACGCAGACCGGCCTGACCACCGTCGCGCTCACCGGAGGCGTCTTCGCCAACGCCCTGCTGGAGGAGGAGACCTCCGCGCTGCTCACCGGAGCGGGGTTCACGGTCCTGAGGCACCGCGAAGTCCCCCCGAACGACGGAGGGTTGGCGCTCGGTCAGCTCATGGTCGCGGGATCAGCGAACAACCACGAGACGGAGTGACCCATGTGTCTGGCAGTGCCCGGCAAGGTCGTGTCCATCGACCATCGCGCCGACCCCATGACCGGGCTGATCGACTTCGGCGGAGTGCGCAAACAGGCGTGCTTGGAGTATCTGCCCGACGTCCGGGTGGGGGAGTACGTCATCGTCCACGTCGGCTTCGCCCTGCAGCGCCTGGACGAGGAGTCGGCCCGGGCGTCCCTGGAGCTGTTCGGGCAACTGGGGCTGCTGGAAGAGGAGTTCGGGGACGCCTGGGAGCAGGCGGCCCGGCAGGAGAACGGGAGTGAGGCCCGGTGAAGTACATCGACGAGTTCAACGACCCGGACCTGGCGCACCGGCTGCTGGACGAGATCCGCGCCACGGTCACCCGCCCCTGGGCGCTGATGGAGGTGTGCGGCGGCCAGACCCACTCCATCATCCGTCACGGCATCGACCAACTCCTGCCGGACGAGGTCGAGTTGATCCACGGCCCCGGCTGCCCCGTGTGTGTCACCCCGCTCGACGTCATCGACAAGGCCCTGGAGATCGCCGCCCGCCCCGAGGTGGTCTTCTGTTCCTTCGGGGACATGCTGCGGGTGCCCGGCACCGACCGTGACCTGTTCCGGGTCAAGGGCGAGGGCGGTGATGTGCGCGTGGTGTACTCACCGCTGGACGCGCTCGACCTCGCCCGCAAGAACCCGGACCGCCAGGTCGTGTTCTTCGCCATCGGCTTCGAGACGACCGCCCCCGCCAACGCCATGGCCGTCCACCAGGCCCGCCGACTGGGCCTGGACAACTTCAGCCTGCTGGTCTCCCACGTCCGGGTCCCACCCGCGATCGATGCCATCATGACGGCGCCGGAATGCCGGGTGCAGGGCTTCCTCGCCGCCGGGCACGTGTGCAGCGTGATGGGCACCGCCGAGTACCCGGAGCTGGCGGAGAGGCACCGGGTGCCCATCGTCGTGACCGGGTTCGAGCCACTGGACATCCTGGAAGGCATCCGGCGCGCCGTCCACCAGCTGGAGCGCGGCGAGCACCGGGTGGAGAACGCCTACCCGCGCGCCGTACGCGAGCAGGGCAACCCGGCGGCCCTGAGCATGCTGGAGGAGGTCTTCGAGGTCACCGACCGCAACTGGCGCGGCATCGGCCGCATCCCCGCCAGCGGCTGGCGGCTGTCCGAGGCCTACCGGGCCCACGACGCCGAACACCGCTTCGACGTCACCGGCATCCGCACCGAGGAGCCCGCCGTGTGCCGGGCCGGCGAGGTGCTGCAGGGGCTGATCAAGCCGACCGAGTGCGAGGCCTTCGGGAGTGCCTGCACCCCGCGCACCCCGCTCGGCGCCACCATGGTCTCCAGCGAGGGCGCCTGCGCCGCCTACTACCTGTACCGCCGGATGACCGACGACCCGGCACAGCGTGGATCGCGCATCCCGCGGGAGGAGCTGAACTCCGTTGGCTGACCTGGCAACCGAAGCGGCCGTGGACCCCGCGAACTGGACCTGCCCCGCCCCCCTGCGCGACCAGCCGGTCGTCGTCATGGGCCACGGCGGGGGCGGCGCCCTGTCCGCGGAACTGATCGAGCAGGTCTTCGCCCCCGCCTACGGCAACCCCACCCTGGCCGCCCTCACCGACTCGGCCGTCCTCGACCTCGGCGGCGCCCGGCTGGCCTTCTCCACCGACTCCTACGTCGTACGGCCGCTGTTCTTCCCCGGCGGCAGCCTCGGCGACCTCGCCGTCAACGGCACCGTGAACGACCTGGCGATGAGCGGCGCCCGGCCCGCCTACCTGTCCACCGCCTTCGTCCTGGAGGAGGGCGTGGCGCTGGACGTCGTCGGCCGGGTCGCCCACGCCATCGGCGCGGCGGCCGAAGCCGCAGGCGTCACCATCGTCACCGGCGACACCAAGGTGGTCGAGTCCGGACACGGCGACGGCATCTACGTCACCACCGCCGGCGTCGGCCTGGTGCCCGACGGCGTCGACATCCGCCCGCAGCGCGCCCGGCCGGGCGACACCGTCATCGTCAGCGGACCCATCGGGCTGCACGGCGTGGCCGTCATGAGCGTCCGCGAGGGCCTGGAGTTCGGCGTCGAGATCACCTCCGACACCGCCCCCCTGGCGAACCTCGTGGCGGCCATGCTGGCGGTCACCCGGGACATCCATGTCCTGCGCGACCCGACCCGGGGCGGGCTCGGCGCCTCCCTGAACGAGATCGCCCGCGCCTCCGGCACCGGAGTCCGGCTGCGCGAGCGGGCCGTCCCGGTCCCCGACGAGGTCGCGAACGCCTGCGGCTTCCTCGGCCTGGACCCGCTGTACGTCGCCAACGAGGGCCGGCTCGTCGCCTTCGTACCCCCGCGGCACGCCGAGGCGGTGCTGGCGGCGATGCGCGCCCACCCGCAGGGCGGCGGGGCGGCGATCATCGGGGAGTGCGTCGAGGACCACCCGGGCATGGTGGTAGTCGCCACCGCACTCGGCGGCACCCGGGTGGTGGACCTGCCGCTCGGGGAGCAGCTGCCCAGGATCTGCTGAGCGGCCCCTCGGCCCCGCCCCTCAGGCCGGGGCCGGGGGTCACCCTTCGACGCCCGAGATCTCCAGCTCCCGGCCGCTGCGCAGCTCCTGCGAGGGCCGGTCGCACGACGGGCACCAGAAGAACGGCGGCATGCCGACCGCGAACTCCTCCGTGCACCCGCCGCACCAGGCCAGCGCCGGAACCTGTTCCACGACCAGCCGGGCCCCGGCCAGCGCCGTGCCGTCGCGGGCCACCTCGAAGGCGAAGTGCAGCGCGTCCGGCACGACACCGGCCAGCTCGCCGACGCGGACGGTCACCGCGGTCACACGGTCCGCCCCGTCCGCGCGGGCGATCTCCTCGGCCTGTTCCACGATCGCGGTCGCGATCGACAACTCGTGCACCGGCGGCTCACGGATACCGGCGGCTCGCGCGCAGCCCACCGGTCATCCGGTAGATGCGCAACTCCCGCATGATGCCCGGAAGTTCCTTGACGAACAGGGCGGCGCAGAGGCTGCCGACGACCGCGACCTGCGCCACGAGCAGCTGCCGTCCCGTCATTCCCGCCCGCGCGGTCCTGCTTCTCCTGCCCATGTTCATGGCTTCACTTCCTGCTCTCTCATCCTGGTGAGATGTTCGGCATGCCGTGCACCAGGGCGTCATGCCGCTTGGAGTGGATACCGGTGGACCGGCGCGCGTCGGAGGTGCCGTCCGTGTGGTGTCCGGGCTGATGCTTGTACGGGCCCTGGTTGCCCTGATGCAGTCCCCGCACGTGGGACGGTGTGTCGGGCTTGGCCTGGGGGCGGCCCACTCGGATGCTGCCCATGTCGGTTCTCCTTCCGGGTCTCACGACCGCTCGGTCAGCTCCCTGAAGAACTGTTCTACGGCCGACCAGACCCGGCCGCCACCGGAAAGGCCCCGCCACTCGCGGCGGACCAGGGCGATCATCCGGTAGCAGTCGTCGACCGGCACGATCCAGTGTTCGTCGAGGCCGCGCACCGTGTTCACCAGCAGCGCCTCCACATCGGGTACCACCGACGCGAGCGGCGGACACAGCACGGCCAGCCGCCGCCAGGCCGCCGCGTCCACCTCCCAGCGCATGGCACCGGCGGGGCTCGGGCCCTGCGCGGTGACCGTGCCGTCCCGGTGCGGCACGAAGAACACCAGCCCCACCGGCACGCCCAGCACCGCGGTGTCCACGGACGGCAGCCGGACCCGGCGCCGCGGCACGGACCGGTAGCGGCCCGCCTCCTCCGCGGCGAACAGCACCGAGCAGGCATGGCAGACGCACCGCAGCTCGGCGGCGCCGGTGTCGTAGAGGTGCGGGTGGCCGTCCGCGAGGACGGCGGCGCACAGCTCGCAGCGTTCGGTCCCGGCCGCCGTCGCGCGGTCCGCCGCGGAGCGGATGACCCGGGCCAGCGCCCCGTCCATGGTCACCCCGCTCCCTGCGGCACGGTCCGGCGTCCGATCGTGCTCAGTGGTACGAATGCCGGTGCCGCCGTGCGTTCGACCTGCGCTGTCTCCACCGCGGTCAGCTCCGGAGCGACGGCCAGTACCGCCGCCCGGACTGCCTCGGCGACGTCGGCGGAGCCGGCGCCGCACCCGGAACCGCACCCGCCGCCGGAACTCAGCCGCACCCGCGCCACCTGCCCCTCGACCCCGGCCCACTCCAGGTCACCGCCGCGCTCGCGCACCGCGGGCCGCAGCTTCTCCACCGCACGGGCGGCCCGGCGCTCCGGTGCCTGGGGGTGGATCCCGTGCAGGACCAGCAGATGCCCGGTCAGCTCGTCCTCGGCGAGCCGCTCCCGCAGCGCCTCGTCGGCGCCGTCCAGCACCCGGGCGAGCGCCTCGCCGTACACCTCCGTCAGCAGCCGCAGCGCCTCCAGGGCCGGGCCGGGCATGACCTCCAGCCCCGCCAGGACCTCGTCGAGCCGGGCGAGCCGCGCCTCCACCGCCGGGTCGGGCAGCCGTACGGCGTCAGCCATGGTTCGCCCCGTACGTGGGCGAGTGCACCGTGGTCAGGGTCTTGCCCTTGCCCATGTACATGTGGACACCGCAGGGCAGACAGGGGTCGAAGCTGCGCACGGTGCGCATGATGTCGACGCCTTTGAAGTCGTCCGGCCCGTTCTCCTCGAAGACCGGCTGGCCCTGGACGGCGTCCTCGTAGGGGCCCGGGGTGCCGTAGATGTCGCGGGGGCTGGCGTTCCATGGGGTGGGCGGGTACGGGTGGTAGTTGGCGATCTTCTTGTCCCGGATCACCAGATGGTGGGAGAGGACACCGCGCACCGCCTCGTGGAAGCCGCAGCCGATCGACTCGTCGGGCACCTCGAAGTTCTCGAACACCTTGGTGTCGCCGCTCCTGAGCATTCCCATGGCCTCCTCCAGGAACTGCAGGGCCATGGCTGCGGCGTAGGCGATGAAGTACGGCCGGGCGCGGTCCCGTTCGAGGGTGTTGCTCCACTTCGGGATGCGCCACTCCAGGGTCGTCTCCGGCAGCTTCTCGCCCTTGGGCAGGGTGATGCGGACACTGCCGCCGGTCGCCTTGACGTACGGCGTGTCGACCAGGCCGCTCAGCGCGGTCGACCACAGCCGGGCGAGCGGGCCGCCACCCGTGTCCAGGGCGAGGTGATCGCCGGTCTCCGGGTGGTACCAGCGCGGGCTCATCACCCAGCTGTAGTTGCCGTCGAAGTCCCGCTTCTGCGGCACCGGCACCGTGGTCTGGTTCCACGGGTGGCGCATGTCGACGGGGTTGCCGAGCGGGTCGTGGGTGACGAAGGGGTCCTCGTTCACCCAGTCCTCGTAGAAGGAGCTGCCCAGCATGACGCGCAACCCGAGGTTGATGTCGATCAGGTTGTTGGTGACCAGCTCACCGTCCACGATGACGCCCGGGGTGACGTACATCGCCCGGCCCCACTCGTTCATCGTCGCGTAGCGGTAGTCGACCACGTCCGGGTTCTGGAAGGCGCCCCAGCAGCCCAGCAGGACACGGCGCTTGCCGACCTCCTCGTAGCCCGGCAGCGCCTCGTAGAAGAAGTCGAAGACGTCGTCGTTCATCGCCACCGCCTTCTTGATGAAGTCGATGACGCGCATCAGCCGGCTCAGGTAGTCGGTGAAGGTGTTCGGCTGCGGCATCGTGCCGACCCCGCCCGGATACATTGTGGACGGATGGACGTGCCGCCCCTCCATCAGGCAGAACATCTCCCGGGTGATCCGGCTGACCTTCAGCGCCTCCTTGTAGACCTCGCCCTCGAAGGGGTTGAAGGCCTTCATGATGTCGGCGACGGTGCGGTAGCCGTGGACGTCCCCGCGGGGTGCGTCGGTGCGTTCTGCGCGGGCCAGGACACCGGGGTTGGTGGCCTTGACCATCGCCTCGCAGAAGTCCACGAAGACCAGGTTGTCCTGGAAGATCGTGTGGTCGAAGATGTACTCGGCGGCCTCGCCGAGGTTGGTGATGTGCTCGGCCAGCTTCGGCGGTTTGACGCCGTACGCCATCTGCTGGGCGTAGTTGGAGCAGGTGGTGTGGTTGTCGCCGCAGATACCGCAGATCCGCGAGGTGATGAAACCCGCGTCACGCGGGTCCTTGCCCTTCATGAACACCGAATAGCCGCGGAAGAGGGACGAGGTGCTGTGGCACTCCACGACTTCCCGGTTGGCGAAGTCGATCTTCGTGTAGATGCCCAGGTTGCCGATGATCCGGGTGATCGGATCCCAGGACATGTCGACGAGCTGGGCGGGCTTGCGTTTGGTGGACCGGGACTCGGTGGTCGTCATCTGCGGTGCTGCCCCTTGCTGTTCGGGTCGTCAGGATCGGTGGCGGGAGGGGGTGGGCCGAGGTCAGGCACGCCAGTGCGGGTCGTAGCCGCTGGTGAGGGTGCGCTTGTTGTGGCGCCACTTGGGCTCGTGGTTGACCACGTCGTTGGTCAGGCCGCGCAGCCGGCGGATGACGGCTCCGTACGGCTTGACGAGCATGGTCGACAGCGTGCCGCCCGGGGGTTCGTCCATGAACGGCATGAAGGCGTCGGGGAAGCTGGGCATCGTGCAGCCGATGCAGATACCGCCGACGTTCGGGCAGCCGCCGATGCCGGCCATCCAGCCGCGCTTGGGCACGTTGCAGTTGACGACCGGACCCCAGCAGCCCACCTTCACCTGGCACTTGGGGGAGTTGTAGTCCTTCGCGAAGTCGGCCTGCTCGTAGTACGCGGCCCGGTCGCAGCCCTCGTGGACGGTCTTCCCGAACAGCCACTGCGGACGCAGCATGTGGTCCAGCGGCGGTGGGGGAGCGGCACCGGCCGCGTGCTGGAGCACCCAGACGAGGGTCTCCATGAAGTTCTCCGGCTGGATGGGGCAGCCGGGCACGTTGACCACCGGCAGCCCCGACCGCGCCCTGAACTGCCAGCCCAGGTAGTCCGCGAGGCCCATGCAGCCGGTGGGGTTGCCGGCCATGGCGTGGATGCCGCCGAACGTCGCACAGGTCCCGGCGGCCACCACCGCCCAGGCCCTGGGCGCGAGTTGGTCGATCCACCAGTTGATGGTCTGCGGCTCGCCGGTCTCGGGGTCGTTGCCGAACGACGTCCAGTAGCCGTCGCCCTCGATGATGTTCTGGTTCGGGATCGAGCCCTCGATCACCAGGATGAACGGCTCCAGCTCGCCGCGGGCCGCCGCCCGGTACGGGGCGAGGAAGTCCTCGCCGCCCAGGCTCGGCGAGAGCACCTTGTTGACCAGGTTCACCTTCGGCAGGCCCGGGATGAGGCCGAGGACCACGTCCTCGATGGACGGCTGTCCCGCGGCGGTCAGCGACACGGTGTCGCCGTCGCAGCTCATGCCCTCCGAGATCCACAGGATGGTGATCTCGTCGAAGCCCTGCCGTGCCCCCTCGCCGCCGGGTTCGCCGCGGACTTCGGTGGTACCGCTCTGTCTGCTCATGTCTGCGGCCTCCGTCGCAGTCGGTCGTGGGCCTCGCCGGCGGGGGCCGGCGGGCCCGGGGGCGCGAGGGGTTCGACCTCCTCGGGCCGGAAGTAGTGGAAACGGCCGTACCAGCCGTGCAGTTCGGCGGCGGGATCGTCGTCGACCGTGACGGCGAGCCGCACGCTGCCGTCGACGTCGTGGAAGACCGCGGCGACCCGCGCGCTCCGCCCGGCGAGGAACATGTCCTGGGCGTCGGTGCCGCGCAGGTGCGGGCGCAGCCGCACCGGGCTGCCGGCACCGACGGGCACCCCGGCCACGAGGACCGTGTCGGTCGTCGGGGACAGCCCGTCGTCGCCGCCCTCCTGCCACCAGGCGGGCCGGGCGCTCTCGCGTGGAGCGGCAGGCGTCAGGGAACGGATCGCGCCGTGCAGCCGCTCGAAGACCTCCCGGGGCATCGAGTCGACCCGGTCGACGATCCGCGCGGCCCGCGGATCGGTGGCCCGGGCCTCCGCCTTCTCCTCGTCGGTCAGCAGCATCGTGCGCAGCGTGAGGATCTCGTCGATCTCCGCCGCGTCGTGCAGATCGCCGGGACTCTCCGGCGCCACCTGCGGCCGGTCCGGAAGGATGATCGGAGCGGAGAGCATGACCGGGCCCGTCGCGCACTCCTGAGGTGCGCCGCCGAGAACCGGAAACGTGAACGCGTTCCGGCAGCCCCGTGCGTGCTCCGCCAGATCCTCGGGCGGATCGATCAGGGACACGAACTCCACGCCGTCCCCGCCGACGAGGGTGTGCGTGGCGATCAGCGCCTCCCGCAGCGCCTCGCCGCGCGGAGCCCGGGGATCGGCCGCGGCACCGGTGTTCTCGGTGCGCACCCGCAGCCGGTACAGCCCCGGCGCGAGCGGCTCCGCCACGGCCGTCGTCTCGGCCCGCACCTCCCGGCGCCGCCGCACCGTCCGCCCCGCACCACCCGGCAGCTCCTCGGCCTCGACGCCCGCGGCCGCGCCCGCCTGGGCGGTACGACCGCCACGCACCAGCTCCTCCAGCGGCAGCACCAGCTCGGTCTCGCGCGCCACCGCCTCCTCGAACGACAGATGTACGGCGCCGTCGGCCGTCCGCAGCGACTCGACCGGGCGGCGCCGGCCGTCCCGGTCGACCGCCTCGACCTGCTTGTCCTGCATCTGCAGATACCGCACCCGCACCCGTACGACCGCAGCCGCGTGCGTGGCCCGCAACAGGCACTCGGTCCGCTGGTACCAGGAGTCCGCGGAGCCGGAGATCCCCGGCGCGACCGGCCCGTCCCGCTCCACCCAGTCACGGGGCAGCAGCACGCCGAACTGCCAGCGGACCCGGTTCTTCGGCGAGGACCGGCGGTACGGGTAGAGCAGGTAGCCCTCGTAGAGCACGGCGTCCGCGACGGCCCCGACCTGCTCGAAAGCGCCGTACGACACGACGTCGCGGTACGACACCACGTCGGCGAACGGCATGACGTCGCCGCCGTCCAGCACGGCGGGCGGCGCGGTGCCGCCCTCGCCGGCTCCAACCGACATGCCGCCTCCTCGTCATCGGTCCAGCGGCAGACTCCTTCCACCACGCTCACACCCCTCACGGCCCCTCGCCCCTCCGGCGCATCACGATTGCGCCGGCCAGGGGACAACGAACCGTTCTCCCGCGCTCCGGACACCACCCCCGAGTGCTTCGGGCACCACCTGCAGCCGCCTTTCCCGCCACCGCACGCGTGGCACCATGGCCAGGGTCCGCGCAGGCAGCCGAGGGAGAGGGACCGGACATGTTCGACGCCCTGAAGAACCTGAAGGACAAGGCCGAGGACATCGCCGAGGAGCACGGGGACAAGATCGCCGAGGGGCTGGAGAAGGCCGGCGACCTCATCGACGACCGGACCGGGGGCAAGCACAGCGACACCATCGACAAGGCCGTCGACAAGGCGCAGGACCTCGTCGAGAAGCTGGGCGAGAACGGTGCCCAGCACTGACCCGCCCGGCCCGGGCAGGTCCGGCCGAGGTGCCCGGCGTCCCGGTTCACGAAGGCCGTGCGAGGTCCAGACAGCAGCGGACGAAGTCCTGTACGGCCGCAGTGCCGTCGTCTGCGGGTGACCAGGCCACGCCCACCCGCGTCGGGCTCACTCCCGTGACGGGGCGGTAGACGACGCCGGGGCGGGCGTAGAACCGGGCGGCGGACTCGGGCGCGAGGGCGATGCCGTATCCGTTGGCGATGGCGCTCAGCCAGTCGTCGGGCTGTTCGGTGACCGCGCCGACGCGGACCGCGCGGCCCTCGCGCTCGTCGGCGGCCAGCCAGTGGTCGCGCCATGCGCCGGTCTCCTCGGGCGCGGCGACGAACGGCTCGTCCCACAGCTCGCGGAAGGCGATCTCGGCCCGTCCCGCGAGCGGATGCCCGCTCGGCAGCGCCACCCATCGCGCCTCGCTGAACAGCACCTCCACACGCAGTGCCGCCTGACCGGGGAAGGGCAGCCGCAGCAGCGCCGCGTCCACGTCACCGTCGGCAAGGCCCGCGCTCGGGTTGGTCCAGGCCGCCTGTCGCAGTTCGACGCGCCACCCGGGCCGCCGCCGGGCGAACTCGGCGACGATCTCCCGCGTCGCCTCATTGGCCGCGCTCGCCACGAAGCCCACGCGCAGGACCCGCGCGGCCTGCCGGCCGGTGGCCTTCGTGGCGCGCAGGGCGTCGTCCCAGGCGGCGAGCACCGCCGGGGCCCGGCGGGCTAGTTCACGGCCCGCGTCCGTCGGGGCCATGCCGGCGCGCGAGCGGTCGAAGAGCCGTACCCCGAGCTGGGTCTCCAGCTGCCGGATCTGTTTGGTCAGGGCCGGCTGGGAGACGAACACGCGCTCGGCGGCGCGGGTGAGGCTGCCCTCCTCGGCGACGGCGAGGAACGAACGCAGCAGACGTGTGTCGACATCCATTCCAGAAGGTTATAGATGCTGGTATTGGACGTCACGCCGACCGTCCGGAGAAGGTGGAGTCACCCCAGGGCCCACCTGGGAGTCACCCGTGGAACCACCCTTGGAACCACTCCCTTCGCGGAAGGTCTGCCGCCATGGAACTCGCCTGTGTGACCGTCACCTGCGCCGCCGTCCTGGCCAACGCGGGCATCGCGGCGGCCGACCTCGCGAAGGCGCCGTTCGTTCTGGCCAACTCGGCCGAGGTCGGTGTGGCGCCCACCTGGCTCCCCTCGCTGGCGCTGCTGAAGGCGGCCGGAGCGGCCGGGCTGCTCCTCGGACTGCTCGGCCTGCGCCCGCTGGGGATCGCGGCCGGTGTCGGCCTGGTGCTGTTCTACCTGGGGGCGCTGACCGCGCATGTGCGGGCGCGGGTGTTCCACAACATCGCGTTCCCGGGCCTCTTCCTCGCCCTGGCCGCGGGTGCCCTGGTCCTGACGGCGATCCGGTGACCACGGGCCGGGCCGAGGGAGAGGCCCCGGAGTCCGCTCACGGAAGGCGTTCCAGGGCGACCAGGGCCGCGTCGTCGTCGAGGTCGCCGCGCACATGCCGCACGAGGTCGCGGCGCAGCGCCGCCACCATCGCCTCCAGCGGACGTGCGGCGTGTGCGTGCACCTGCGCGGCCAGGTCGTGGAAGCGGCCCCGGCGGTCGCGGGCCTCGATGAACCCGTCGGTGTACAGCACCAGCCGGTCGCCCGGGACGAACGGCACGGTCTGGGCGACGGGCCGCGCCGCCAGCAGGTCGCCCAGACCGAGTGGTGCGCCGGGCTGGTCCGGCTCGTACGGCCGCGTCTCGCCCGCGTGGACGAGATACGGCTCGGGATGGCCGCAGTGCACGATGCGGGCCACGGGCTCGCCGGGCGGGAACTCCACGAGGAGCGCCGTGGCGAACCGCTCCGTGAACAGGGCGCCCGTGCCGCCCTGGTGCTGTACGTCCGGTGAGCTGTCGAGCGCGGCGATGTGCCGGCGGGCCCGCTCGTCGAGTTGCTCCGCCACCTTCGTCAACGAAGGATCCCGGTACGCCAGTTCGCGGAACGCGCCGAGCAGGGTGGCCGAGGCGCCCACGGCCTGCAGCCCCTTGCCCCGTACGTCACCGATCACGATCCGCATGCCGTACGGCGTGCACAGCGCCTCGTAGAAGTCGCCGCCGATCCGCGCCTCCGACTCGGCCGGCAGATACACACCGCTCAGGGCGAGCGGGCCGATCCGCGGGGGGAGGGGGTGCATGAGGGCGCGCTGGGCGGTCTCGGCGACGGAGCGGATCCGGTGCAGCTGCCGTTCCCGGCGCTGGCGCAGGGCGCACGCGGCCAGCGAGGTGAGTCCGACCACGAACAGGCTGCCCAGGGCGACGTTCGAGTCCGGGTGCCCCCAGCTGCCCGCGTCCCACTGGAGCAGCGCCGCGGTCACGAGCACGGTGAGGGCGAGCACCGCCGTCGCCCACCACGGGAGCAGTACGGCGGCGAGCACCGGGACGGCGGCCAGCACCGGTGAGACGTGCAGCCAGTCCGGGGTCAGCACGTCGGTCGCGGTGACGACCGCCGTGAGCAGCACGGGGGCCGAGGCCAGCAGGAGCGCGCGGGAGCCGGCGCGGCGGTTCCAGGGCGCCAGGGGGCGTCCCGCCGGCTTTCGGCGCGCGGAGGCGGCGGTGTGTCCGGTGGGGGTGTTCTGAAGATCGGTGGTGTGAGGAGTCATCGTCGTGGTGAGGGCCGTAGCGGGTCGAGGAGCCGGTGGGAACGGGCGGTCGGAGTGGGCGCGGGCGCCGACAGACAGGTCAGGGCCGACTCCAGCGGGCGCAGGAGACGCCGGTCCGGGGCGGCCCGCTCCGGTGCTGCCCGGTCGGGGGGACCGCTGCCGGGCGCGCCGAGCCGGGCGAGGGCCTGCCGGGCGGCGGGCAGGGCCGGGTGCGGCCGGCCGCCGCGGCAGGAGTAGGCGCACAGGGCGGTCGTACGCAGCAGGCGGGCGTACGGCTGCGCGAACGCGGTGCCGGGCCGCTCCCCCTCGGCGGCCCCGGGGTGGGTGTCCAGGAGCCGGCCCGTCGCGCCCACCTGCCCGGCCACGTCGCTCAGTGTGCGCAGCACCCGGTGGTCCAGGTGCCAGCGGCGGCGCCGGGCGGTCGGCCGGACGTTCCAGCGCATGCTCTCGTGTGCCTCGTCCACGGCGGTGCGGGCGCGGGACAGTGCCGAGTCGAGGTCGTCCTCCCAGGCCGGGCCGAGGACGTTCCGCGGCCGCTCGTGGCGCAGGACCGCGTCGGCCAGGCCTTCGAGGTGCCGGGCGATCAGCAGCCGCAGGTCCTCCAGCGCCCGCTCGGCGGACCGTACCCGCACGCTGGGGAACAGCAGCATGCTGCACGCCAGCCCGAAGGCGATGCCCAGCACGATCTCCGCGAGGTGGGTGGCCAGCTCGCCGGGGTGGCGGCCGCGGACCAGGGCGAAGGTGATCAGGGCGGTCGTCGGCACGTGCAGGCCGTAGTGACCGAGGAACCCGTGCCGGGCCAGCAGCACGGAGGCGAAGACGACGACAGCGAGGCCCGCCATGCCGGGTCCGGCGTACAGCGCGCCGGGTACGGCGACGAGAACGCCGAGCAGGCATCCGGCGGCGTAGCGGGCGGCGGCGGAGACCGTGGCCACCACCGTCGTCTCGACGATGAGGAGGGCCGCGATGGCGCCCGCGTAGGGCTCGCCGGTGTGCAGCAGCAGCGTGCAGGTCTGCCAGGTCAGCCCGGCCGCCACCGTCGCACGCGCGGCCTCGGCGCCGCCCGCCTGTCCGATCCGCCCCAGCAGAGCGGGCAATCGTGCGCTGTGCATCTCTGGTCCGTCCCCTTTCGCGGCAGATCCCACTTCGGCCGAGCGAGGTCGCCCAGGATAAACGGACAAATGGGCCAATTGCCAAATAAGGAATTTGTAGGAATGGCCGTCTCCCGTCCCGATGCGGGACGAGTGCGCCCGCGCGGCGCAGACGCTCGGGTCCACTTACTGACCGGAGGTTCGCTGGCCGCTAACTTGTCTGGTCAAGTTTGGTCGTGGTTCTTCCGCTCGACAGTGGCGGCCACTACTCATGTCCCGTTCGTTGTGCACAGTCAGGCCGTGAGGCCCTAGCCCTTCACGGCATCCTCACCAACGGGACGAGGTACCACGTATGCGACTGCGCTGGAGATCCCTCGGCGGGCTTCTCGCCCTCCACGGCGCACTGATCGTCGCCGCTCCCGGCACCGCCCATGCGGCCGGGAGCAGCGCCAACCTGATCGTCAACGGCGATGCGGAAAGCGGTGGTTACTGCACCGGCGACTGGGCGGCGGCCACCACGGTGCCCGGCTGGACCACCGAGGCCGGCGGTCCGAACGTCATGTGCCACTCCGTCGCCTCCTTCGGGCTGCCCAGCGACGGCAAGACGCCCGGCAAGGCCTTCTTCGCGCCCGGCAACTTCGGTGACGGCGCGATGAGCCAGACCGTGGACGTCTCCTCCGCGGCCTCGGCCATCGACGGCGGCGGGGTGCACTACAACCTCTCCGGCTGGCTCGGCGGCTGGACCACCTACGGCGGCAATGTCGCCGTCAGCCTGCACTTCCACGACGGCAGCGGGCGCCCCGTCGGCGCCACCGCCAAGCTCCCCACCGTGTCCGCGAGCGACCGGGGCCTGGCCACCAAGTTCCTCTCGCGCAGCTCCACCGGCGCGGTCCCGTCCGGCACCCGGTCCATCCAGGTCGAGGTGCAGTTCCTGTCGACGAGCAGCGAGACGGGCTACCTCGACAACCTCTCCCTGACCCTGGACACCCCGGTCACCGCGCCCGCCCCGCTGACCCCGCCCGTCTCCCAGGTCCCGGGCTATGACCACGTGTTCATGGTCATGATGGAGAACACCGACTACTCCCAGGTCATGAACGACCCGGCGGACACGCCGTACATGCACAGCCTGATGTCGCAGGGCGCCACCCTCACCGACTTCCACGGCATCTACCACCCGAGCGACGAGAACTACCTCGCCATCGCGGGCGGTGACACCTACACCAAGGGCGCCACGTACTTCCCCAACATCAACTCTCCCGAGCGCAACCTCGGCGACACCATCGAGGAGGCCGGCAAGACCTGGAAGGCCTACGAGCAGGGCATGGGCACCCCCTGCAACACCAAGAACAACAACGACAGTTACTACGAGCCCGACGACGCGCCCTTCATCAACTACACCGACATCAGCGGCAACGCCTCCCGCTGCGCGGCCCATCTGTTCGACACCACCCAGCTGACCACCGACCTGAAGTCCGCCGCCACCACCCCGGACTTCTCCTGGATCGCCGCCGACGACTACTACGACGGCGAGGCCTCCGGCAACGGCAACGCCACCAGCCTCAAGACACAGGACGGCTGGCTGAAGCAGACCCTCGCCCCGGTCCTGTCCTCCCCGGCCTGGACCCAGCAGCGCTCGCTGCTCGTCCTGACCTGGGACGAGAGCAGCGGCGAGGCGTACAACCACATCGCCACCACCGTCGTCGGTTCCCAGGGCACCGTCCCGGCCGGCACCAGCAGCCCGCTGCACTACGACCACTACGGCATCGGCCGCACCATAGAAGACGCGCTCGGCCTGCCGGGGCTCACCGCCAACGACACCTACGCGACGCCGCTCAACGCCGCGTTCGCGCCGTCCACCGCGACCAAGCCGACGCTCACCGGCGACCTGAACGCGGTCGCGAGCGGCGGCAATGTCACCTTCCGCTACTCGGTGCCCTCGGCGGACCAGGCCAGCGCCAAGAACTGGATCGGCATCTACCCGGCGGGCGTCACCCCCGGCAAGCAGTCCTCGCTCGCCTGGTCCTACGCCCCCAACGCCAGCGGCGCCCTCACCTTCTCCACCGGCAAACTCAGCAGCCCGGGGACGTACGACGTGTACTACCTCGCCAATGACGGCTACTCGGTGCTGGCCGGACCGTTCCCCCTGACCGTCGGCTGATCGCAGACGAGGGGCACCGGGCCCGCACGCCGCCGCCGGCGGAACAGCCCACGGATCCTCACCCCGTGCCGGCTGAATCCTCCGCCGTCTCCACGCGGCCGGCGCGTGGGCCCGGTGGCCGTACTCGAAGCGGTCACCCGGTGGCCCGGCGGGTTCCGCGGACGGGCCTGTCGGTCACAGGCCCAGGGAGATGGCCATGCGGGTCAGCTCGGCCGTGTTGGTGATGTTGAGCTTGGCCCGGATGCGGCGCAGATAGGCGTCCACGGTGTGGGTGGACAGGCCCATGTGGCGAGCGGTCTGGAGATAGGTGCGGCCGGCGGCGATGTGCCGGAGCGTCTCCCGCTCGCGCGGAGCCAGCGCGGGGGCGGGGGCCTCGGTGTGCGGCGTGGCGAGAGTGGCGCTCATGGTGCTGTCCTCCGGCGAGGTGTCTGACCGTTTAGGGCGATTTGCCCTTGTTGCTCCAGATTGATTGCCGGACGTCATCGCCCTGTCCGCCGACTGTCACAGGCGTGTCACAGGGAAGGGGAAATGGTTTACACCACGTCGGGACCGGGTCCGGCGAGACCGGCCCGATGGGCGAACAGGGCGGCCTGGACCCGGTTTTCGAGGCCCAGCCGGGTCAGGATGCGGTTGACCCGGCTCTTCACGGTCGCCTCGCTGAGCCCGAGGTCCGCGGCGATCCGTGCGTTGGACAGCCCCCGCGCGACCAGCACGAGGACCTGGATCTCGCGCTCGGTGAGCATGCCGACCTCCGGTGCCGGCGCCGGCGTGGGGGAGAGAAGGGCGGGCGGCAGCGCGGTGACGGTGTCGATCAGACGCCGGGTGACGCTCGGGGCGAGCACGGACTCGCCGTCGGCCGCGGCACGGATGGCCTCGGCGAGCTGATCGGGCCTGCTGTTCTTCAACAGAAAGCCGACGGCCCCGGCGCGCAGCGCCGCGTGCACATACTCGTCCAGGTCGAAGGTGGTCAGCACCAGCACCCGTGGCACCGGCCCAGGACCGGGCCACTCCCGGACGATCCGCCGGGTCGCCTCGACGCCGGTCGTGCCTGGCATCCGTACGTCCATCAGCACCACGTCCGGCCGTAGCTCCAGGGCCCGGGCGACGGCCTGCTCGCCGTCGCCCGCCTCCCCGACGACCGACAGGCCGTCCCGGCGGTCGACGACGAGACGCAGCGCGGTCCGCACGATCTCCTGGTCGTCCACGACGAGCACGCGTACGTTCATCCGTCCCCCCGCGCCGGGCCTGGCTCCCGCCCGGACAGTACGGCGCGCAGCCGCCAGCCGCCGTCCGGACGAGGTCCGGCGTCGAGTTCGCCGTCGAAGGCCGCCACCCGTTCCCGCATGCCGACGAGCCCGCGTCCGGCTCCGGGCACCGGACGGTGGTCCGGGGCCGGCGCGTCGTTCTCCACCTCGACCGTGAGGCGCGTCGCGTCCCCGCGTACGGCGATCCGTACGCCGACCGGGCCGGCGTGCTTGACCGCGTTGGTCAGGGCCTCCTGGACGACCCGGTAGGCCGAGACCTGCATCCCGGCCGGCAGCGCGTCGCCGGCGGGTGTCTCGCAGACACAGGTGACGCGGCACCCCGCCGAGGTCGCGACTTCGACGAGCAGGCCGAGGTGGTCCAGGGACGGCTCGGGTGCGAGGTCGCGTTCGCCGAAGGACAGCAGCCCGAGCAGCCTCCGCATCTCGGTGAGCGCCGTGTCGGCGGTCCCCGCGATCAGACCGACACCGTGCGCGGCCTCGGCCGGGTCGGGCGGGCGGGAGGTCAGCACGTCCTCGGCGGCGCGTGCCTGGAGAGCGATGGCACTCACGTGGTGGGCGACGACGTCGTGCAGGTCGCGGGCGATCCGGGCCCGCTCGGTCAGCACGGCCTGCCGGGCGTTCAGCTCCTGTTCGGCCGCGAGCCGTCTGTTGAGTGCGCGCAGGCGTTCCGCGTCGGCGTCGATCCGGCGCCGCCCGTACCCCAGCAGCCAGGCCAGGGCGAAGAAGAACGCGAACGTCGTGACACTGATCGGCTCCAGCGAGCCGAGCCGGGGCGGCTCCCAGTTACCGGTCAGGGCGTCCGTGACCGCGGCGATGGCGAGAGCGGACAGGGTGAGCGGCGCGCTCGCCGACGCCGGCGCGTGCCGGGCCACGGCGTAGACGCCGAGCATCAGCAGGAACGGCCCGGGGACCTTCTCCGGGATCGGGCCGAGCGCCTGGAAGAGGACGTACAGCGCGGTCATCGCGACGAGGGCGGTCCGCGGACGCGTGCGCCGCCACAGCAGCGGCACGGTCTGCGCGCCCCACAGCGCCACACCCCAGCCCGGCGACCGCGGGATCCGGTCCAGCACCGTGGCCATGTCGACCAGGGTGAGGCCGCCGACCCACAGCGCGTCCGTCAGACGGGGGCGGTCGGCGAGCCAGCGCCGGGCGGCTCGGGGCAGGGTGTTCACCTGGGTGGTCATCTCGGTCCGTCAGGCTAGACGACGCCCAGGACAGGGCGGATCCTCCGCCGGGCGCGCATCGAAAGATGCGTCACCGCGCCCAGGATCGGCACCTGGCCCGAGGCGCCGCCGGAGCGGCCCGCCCTAGCGTCCAGGACATGACGAACACAGCCGTACCGGCACCGCCCCACCCGACGGCGCAACCCACCGAGCGCCCGGCACGCACGCACCGGCACACATGGCTCCTGCTGCTGCTCGGCACCGGGGCGATGCTCCTCGCGGTCGGCGGCCGCTGGGACATCGCGGCCGCCGCCTGGATCTTCCCTGTCCTGCTGTTGCGCTTCACCCGGCTGAGCCGCGCCTGGTCCGGAGCGCTGTGGATCTGGCTGGCGCATCTCGGGGCCGCCGTCTTCTGGGTCCAGGAGTCGGCGATCGGCTTCAACGCCGTGGTGCTCGCCGGGGCCCTGGCCCTGGGCGCCCTGCAGACGCTGCCCTTCCTTGCCGATCGGCTGCTGGCACACCGGCTGCCACCGGCGACGGCCGCCCTGGTCTTCCCGGCCGGTGTCGCCGCCGCCGAGTTCCTGATCACCCTGCTGTCCCCGTTCGGCACGGCCTACGGCTCTCTGGCCGTCACCCAGCACGCGAACCTGCCCCTCCTCCAGGTCGTCTCGGTCACCGGCCCCTGGGGCATCGGCTTCCTCATCGGGTACGTCACGAGCACGGCCAACCGCATCTGGGACCGCCCGTCCTGGCGCGGCGGCGTCGTCTGCACCGCCGTCCTGCTGAGCGTCCTGCTCGCCGGAGGCGCCCGGCTGGCCTTCTCCCCGCCCCAGGGCACGACCGTGCGGATCGCCGGCGTCAGTCCGGCCCGCACCGTGACCGAGCGGCTGCAGACCACGCTCGACCGGTTCGCCGACGGGCCGGGCGGCGTCGCCGGGGCCCCCGCCGCGGCGGTGCGGCCCGCGATGACCGCGGTGGAGGACGACCTGCTCGCCGCGACCCGCCGCGAGGCCGCCGCCGGCGCGAAGATCGTGATCTGGCCCGAGAACGCCGTCAGGACCCAGGAGTCGCAGGAGTCCGCAGCCGTCGCCGCCGCTCGGGCACAGGCCCGCCGCTCGGGCATTTACCTGGAGATCGGAGTCCGCGTCTACAGCACCACCGCGCCCGCCTACGGCCGGGACGAGGCGATCCTCATCGACCCCCGCGGCACCGTGCTCTGGACCTATCAGAAGGCCCACCCCATCCCCGGTTCCGAGCGGTACAAGCCCGGTGACGGCCATGTGCCGGTCGTCCGCACCCCGTACGGCCGGCTCGCCGACGTCATCTGCTACGACGCCGACTTCCCGGCCCTGATGCGCACGCGCGCCGACATCATGTTCGTGCCCGCGCACGACTGGAAGGAGTACGGCGCCGCGCACACCGACAAGGCCGCCCTGGCCGCCGTGGAGGGCGGCTACTCCCTGATCCGTCAGGACGCGGAGGGCGTGTCGGCCGCGTACGACGACCAGGGCCACGTCCTCGCCACCGCCGACTACTTCACGACCGCCCGGCAGACCATGGTCGCCTACGTCCCCGTGCGGGGTGGCACCACGATCTACGACCGCATCGGCGACACCTTCGCCTGGCTCTGCCTGGCCGCGCCGGCGGCGCTCACCGCCACCGCCGCCGTCCGCTCCCGCCACCGGGCGGTGGGCCGGTGAGGAGGGGGCGACCGGTGGGCCGGTAAGGACGGGGGCGGGCGATGGGGCGGTGATGAGGGGAGGGGCGTGGGCCGGTGATGTGGGAGGCGGGCGGTGGGCCGGTGAGGACCGGGAGGGTCGCGGGCGGTGATGAGGGGGTGCGGTGGGCCGGTGACGAGGGGCGGGCGCTGGGCTGGTGACGACGGGGCGGGCCGTGGGTCGGTGGTGCCGGGGTGGTCTACGTGACGGCCTGGCGGGCCGTCCGCTCCACCAGCGAGACCCCGTCGTTCATTGAGGTGCTGCCGTTCGACAGGACCGCGACGAGATACCGGTGTCCCTTCACGGTGACCCGGCCGACGCTGTTGACGTCCCAGAGGCCGGAGGTGTTGCGCTGCAGCCAGCCGTTCTTCAGGGCCCGCGGGGAGCCGGAGGCGCCGACGGCCGAGACTCCCCAGGTCTGCTCGGGGACGACACGGCCCATGAGGGTGCGGATGTAGGACCGGGACTGTGCGGTCAGCGCGGTGGAGCCGGACTCCTCCGTCGTCGCGCCGTCGAACACGGCCCTGAGCAGCCGTATCTGGTCGCTCGCCGTCGTCCGGGTCAGCCCCCACCTGCCGTCGGGCCCGCCCGTGGTCGAGGTCAGCCCGAGCCGCTTGTTGGTCGCCGCCAGCCCGGGGGCCCGACCGATCTCCCGCCAGAGCGCGTCGGCCGCCGTGTTGTCGCTGCGCTCGATCATCGGCTCGGCATGGCCGCGCTCCTCGGCGGTGAGCTGCCGACCGGTGTCCTGTGCCTTGAGCAGCAGCGCCGCGAGGATGTCGACCTTGACGATGCTGGCGGTGTCGTACGCGCTGTCCGCTCCGTGCACCACGGGGGTGCGGCCGTCGCCGTCCAGGTCGAGCACGGCCGCCGTGGCGTGCGGGGCGGCGGCCGCGGCCGGTGCCGGGTGCACCGTGCCGGCCGAGAGGAGGGCGGCGACCGAGGCCAGAAGGACGCCGGTCCTTGTGCGTGCCGTGGAGGGGGAGAGGCGTGACGACATGGGCCGAACGTAGACAAGACCTGCTCCGCGCGAAGTGGCAGCCGTCACCTTCGCTCCTGGTGAGGGCGAATTGTGAGAAGAGCCACCGGCGCCACCAATGGGCGTATCGCGATTCATGGGTTGGTCGTGCGGCGGCGTGTACGCACGGCCGGACCGCATGGCTCGCTTATCGTCGGCCAGACACCGACATCCGGAGTGATAATGGAAAAAACGGATGAAATGGTTGGTGTGGCCGAGGGCGTGGCGGTCGCGCCCGTCGGTTCGCCGCCGCTGCGCCGCATCCGGCCATGGCGGCTCGGCGCCGCCCTCGCGCTCACGGCCAGCGCCGCGGCCGTACTCCTCCTCCTCGGCGGCGCGCGGTGGCTGAACCAGCCTGCCGTCCAGGCCTGGCGCACCGTCTGCCTCGCCATCACCGTCCAGGCACTCCCCTTCCTCCTGCTCGGCACCGCCCTGTCCGGCGCCATCAACGCCTTCGTGCCGGCCGAGCTGTTCACCAGGATCCTGCCCAAGCGGGCCGCCCTCGCCGTGCCGGTCGCGGGCGCCGCGGGCGCGGTGCTGCCGGGCTGTGAGTGCGCCTCGGTCCCGGTCGCCAACAGCCTGATCCGACGGGGTGTCACCCCGGCCGCCGCCTTCGCCTTCCTGCTCTCCGCGCCCGCCATCAACCCCGTCGTGCTGACCGCCACCGCCGTCGCCTTCCCCGGCAACCCCGCGATGGTCGTCGCCCGGCTGGTCGCCTCCCTCGCCACGGCGGCCGTGATGGGCTGGCTCTGGCTCTGGCTGGGCAAGGAGAGGTGGCTACGGCCCGTCCTGCGCCACCAGCACACCGGCCACCGGCACGGCCGCAGCCGCTGGAACGAGTTCCGGCTCGGCTTCCAGCACGACTTCCTGCACGCCGGAGGCTTCCTCGTGCTCGGCGCCATGGCCGCAGCCACCTTCAACGTCGCCGTGCCGCGCTCCGTCCTCGACACCTTCTCCGGCTCACCCTGGCTGTCGGTGCTCTTCCTGGCCGGGCTCGCCGTGCTGCTCGCGGTGTGCTCCGAGGCCGACGCCTTCGTCGCCGCCTCGCTCACCGGGTTCTCGCCGACCGCTCGGCTCGCGTTCATGGTGGTCGGCCCGATGGTCGACCTGAAGCTGATCGCCCTTCAGGCGGGCACCTTCGGACGGGCCTTCGCCTGGCGGTTCTGCACGGCCACCACCGTCGTGGCGGTCGCCGCGAGCGTCCTGATCGGAGGCGGTCTGCTGTGAAACGCCCTGCCCAGAGCGTCCTGCTGACCCTGACCGCCCTCGGCCTGCTGCACGCGGCCCTGTTCACCGACACGTATCTGCGCTACGTCAAGGCAGGCCTGCGACCGCTGCTGATCGTCTCCGGTGTCGTCCTGCTGCTGCTCGGCCTGGCCGCGGCGGCCGTACGCGGTGAACAGCGGCACGCGCACCACGACGACCACGAACCAGGCGACGACCTCGACCACGCGCACGGGCACGACCACTCCGGCGCCCCGCGCATCGCCTGGCTGCTGTTCCTCCCGGCGGTCAGCCTGCTCTGCTACGCGCCGCCCGCCCTGGGCGCGTACACGGCGGCACGCTCCAGCGCCAAGCCGGTGGCGGTGCAGAGGACGGGATTCGCCCCGCTGCCCGCGACCTCACCGCTGCCACTGACCCTCACCGACTTCACCAAGCGCGTCCAGCAGGACCGCAGCCGCGCCGTCAACGGCCGCATCGTCCAGCTCACGGGCTTCGCCACCCCGGCGGAGGACGACGACGGCTGGTACCTGACCCGCATCATCTTCACGTGCTGCGCGGCCGACTCACAGACCGTCAAGATCCGTGTGTACGGCACCGAGGCGCCACCCGCGAACACCTGGCTCGCGGTGACCGGCACCTGGCATCCCGAGGGCACCCTCGGCACGAAGACCGCGCAGGCGGCCCTCGACATCAAGGGCACCCGCGAGATCGCCCAGCCGGTGAACGCCTACACCGACGACCTGCCGCTCACGCCGTCCTAGCCGTCGTACCGGACCGATCGCGTCCCGCCCGGCGCGGCGCATCCGACCCCTCGGTCAGGAGCACGCCCGTGACCAGGCAGGGGCGGATGCGCACGGCGTGGTCCATGTCCTCGTGCGGCGCCCAGGGCGTGAGCAGCGTCCGGACCCGGGCCAGGTCCGCGGGATCGGTGACGAGCCGGGCACGGCCCGTGACGACGACGCTCCAGCCGAGGTGCGTCTCCGGATCGATCGCGTCGGCCTCGTAGGCGACGACCACGCCCTCGCCGCCGTCCTGCCGGGTGCGCGCGGTCAGCGCCGCGCCCTCATGGGTGCGGATGACGATGTCGCCGTCGTCCAGGACATGGCTGACCGGACGGACGGTGGGCAGCGCCTGCCGGGTGAAGACGATCCTCCCCAGCCGCACGGTGCCCAGCAGCCGCAGCGCCTCGACGGGGTCGAGGTCGATGCGCCGGTGCGCGTGCTCGTCGTCACGGGTCATGGCCGGCTTCATTCACTGGCTTCATTCGCTGGCTTCGTTCGTGGGTGCGTGTCCGACTCCTCGCCGGTTCCGGACCCCGGGCGCGCGGTACCCCGCCGGGGGCGGAGCGGCACCGCGGGGGAATCGGTGCCGCTCCTGATCCCCACTGTCGCGCATCCCACGCCGTCCACCCAGTGCCCTTCGGCCCTCGGCCGCGGGGCCGGATGTCCCGACCTCGCTGGTCGGCAGGGGTACGGCACCAGGTCGCCGGCACCCGCTGCGGCACTCACCCCGCCACAAGCCGGAATGAGGTGCACGATGGTGTCGTGACACTCGACGGCCGGGTTCGGGAGACCGCCCCGTCCCCGCTCGTCGCCCGCCCGGCGTGAGCCTGCCCGGCGCGGCGGACGTGGAGTGTGCGGCGAAGCCGCCGGTGCGCGAGAGGAGGCGGTGACGATGAACCGGACACCTCCCACGACGATCACCCGGGTGCGGCTGTGGCGCTGGCGACGCAATCAGCTCAGGCGGCACAGCGATGTCGTCGAGGCCTGGATCGTCCTCGCGACCTGGGTGCTGGCCGTCCTCGGCGGCGCCGTCGCCGGACTCGCGGCCGCCCAGAGCGCCGACGCGGCGTTCTCCGCCCGGCAGGCCCGGGTGCACGCCGTGTCCGCCGTGCTCACCGGCAGCGCGGCGACTACCCCGACCTCCGGGAGCGGCTACGACGACGGCCGGGTGTGGGCCACCGTGCGCTGGACGGACACCCACGGCGCCGTGCACACCGACCGGACCAAGGTCCAGCCCGGCGCGCCCGCCGGATCCCAGGTGACCGTGTGGACCGACCCCGCCGGCCACGTGGTCTCCGCGCCCGTCACCGGCGCCGCCGCCGACCTGCAGGCGGCCCTGACCGGCGCGCTCGTCGCCCCCTCGGCAGGGGCGGCCGTCTGGGGCGCGGGTTGGCTGGTCCGCACCCGGCTGATCCGGAGGCGCATGGCCGAGTGGGACGAGGAGTGGAAGCAGATAGGGCCCCGGTGGGGGAACCTCAGCGGCGGACGAGGCTGAGGGCGGAAGCTGAGGGCGGGAAGGGCCACCCGCTTCTCGCGGATCCGGATTGCGCGGTGCACGGCACTGAGGCCGCTTCCCCGCGTCTGTTCTCGGTCCTTCCCGCCACTACCAGCACACCACGGAAACCGCCGTACCACCAGGCCGGGCGCGTCGTCGTACGACGCCGTCCGCCGGTTCGTACAGCCTCCGGGTCGCTCCCGGGCGTCCAGTTCATGATCAGCCGACCGGCAGGCGACGACAGCTAGCGGCGGCTCGCCCTGACCGCGGACAGCACGGCCGACCTCGTGGCGCACGGCGACCTGGCCGAGGGAAAGTGAACCGGGCTTCCGCCGCGCGGTGTGCCGGACCCACACCGTGGCGAGGTATCCGCCGACCCCGGCGGTCAGCAGCCAAGCGCACAGAACGAAGACCCCCATATGTCCCGTTCCCCCCTGTCCTGGTGCGGTCGGGCCCGGTGACGGCGTCAGAGCCGTGTGGCTCGGCTCCTCGCCGACCGGCCGTCAGAGCGGGGTCGCCGCGTGCAGCAGGAGCAGGAGAGTGAGCGCGGAGTTGGCCGAGAACATCGCGGAGAGGGCGGCACCGGCGGCCGCGGTCCACAGCGCCAGGCCCACCGTCGTGAAGACGGACGGCCAGGCGCGTCCGGTCGGCGCCGGACCGAGGAGCGCGGCGACCCGGCGGGGGAGCGGTCCGGGCGCGGCCAGCGCGGCGAGCGAGGGCGCGGGTGCGGCGCGGGAGACGAGCGCGGCGGTGCCGATCGCGCGGGCGACGGCCTTGCGGCTGCCGACGGCCCGGGCCGCCTCCTCGTCCGCCCAGCGCTCCGCCGTGTAGGCGACCGCCGTCCGCAGAGGCCGCAGGAACGGGTTGGCGCAGGCGGCGAGTTGGACGAGCAGCAGATGCCGGTGGTGGCGGGCGGCGAGATGGGCGCGCTCGTGCGCGAACAGCGCACGGCGCTCGCGGGACGGGAGGCAGTCGAGCATCCCCGAGGACACCACGATCCGCTCGCGCGGGCCGCCCGGCAGGGCGTAGGCGTACGGCGTGGCGTCGGGCAGCACCGCCACCTGGGTGTGCGGGAGCCCGCGCAGCGCCGCGTGGGCGCGTCGCCGTACCCGGTGGTGCCGCAGCAGGGTGCGGGCGCAGGTCGCCACGACCGCGAGCAGTGCCGGGATCGCGGCCTTTCCGGCCACCTCGTGCCGGGGCACGCTCTCGCGCACCTCGGGGTCCGACCAGCCGTCCGGCAAGGGATTGCCGGGCAGTTGGGCGGTGCCGACGACCATCAGCAGCACCAGACACACCGTGCTGCACAGCGCCATCACCGTGGCGACGCCGGTCAGCAGCACGGTGGCGTTGCGCGGATGCAGACGCTGCTCGGCCAGGCGCGCGATGGGCCAGGCCGTGAGCGGCAGGACCAGAGGGAGGAAGACGAAGATTCCCATGTGTGCTCAGTCCTCGTCGGCGGCCTGGTCCAGCAGTTCGCGCAGCAGCCGCTCGTCGCCCTCCGGCAGCGCGGTGATGAAACTCGCCAGCACCGCCCGGCGGTCCTGCTCGCCGTCCAGGACCTTGCGCATCTTCAGCGCGGCGAGACCCGCCTCGTCGGCGGCGGGCAGCCACACGAACGACCGGCCCTCGCGCCTGCGGGTGACGGCGTTCTTCGCCAGCAGGCGCGCGAGGACCGTCATCACGGTCGTGTACGCGAGGCCGGCCGCCAGGTGCTCCCGCACCCAGCCCGCGGTCACCGGCGCCCCCGCCTCGTGCAGCGCCGCGAGCACCCGTGTCTCCAGCGCACCCTGCGCCCTGCGCCGGCGGCGCGCATCGGGCTCCGTCACCCGCTGCCTCCCTTCTGCCGAGCCTCGCCTCTCTGCCGGGCCCCGCCTCAACCTCTCGTGCCGGAGGAACGTCACATCGTACAGAGCGGACACCCGTAACTTCTACAGTGTTGTAGATTCGAGAGGGGTCCGGGACACGGATCCGAACCGATCGTGTGTGGAGGGACGAACCATGGGTGTTTCCCTGTCCAAGGGCGGCAATGTGTCGCTGAGCAAGGAGGCCCCCGGCCTGAGCGCGGTGGTCGTGGGCCTGGGCTGGGACGTGCGGACCACCACGGGCGCCGACTTCGACCTCGACGCCTCCGCCCTGCTGCTGAACGGCGGGGGCAAGGTCGTCTCCGACCGTCACTTCGTCTTCTACAACAACCTCACCAGCCCGGACGGTTCCGTCGAGCACACGGGTGACAACCTCACCGGCGAGGGTGAGGGGGACGACGAGGCCATCAAGGTGAACCTCGCCGCCGTACCCGCCGAGGTCGACCGGATCGTCTTCCCGGTGTCCATCCACGACGCCGACGCACGCGGCCAGAGCTTCGGCCAGGTGCGCAACGCGTTCATCCGCGTCGTCAACCAGTCCGGCGGCGCCGAACTCGCCCGCTACGACCTCTCGGAGGACGCCTCGACCGAGACGGCGATGGTCTTCGGCGAGCTGTACCGGGCCGGCGCCGAGTGGAAGTTCCGAGCCGTCGGCCAGGGCTACGCCTCCGGACTCGCGGGCATCGCGGGCGACTTCGGCGTCAACGTCTGACGCGACACGGCCCGGGACCGCCTGCAGGGCGACTCGTCCACCGGCCCTGGGCAAGCCCGCCGCGCAGTGGTCGCTCCAGGCTCTGCTTCCCGGGCCCGCCGCTCCTCGGTGGGCGGCGGGCCCGGGAAGCGGGGTCAGTCGCGGGAGTTGCCGAACAGGACGCGGTAACCGATGAGCAGCACCAGGGAGCCGCCGATCGCCGCGCCCCAGGTGTAGAGGTCGAAGAAGTGCTTCTCCACCGGGCGGTCGAGGAAGCGGGCGGAGAGCCAGCCGCCGAGGAAGGCGCCGGCGACGCCGATCAGGGTGGTGCCGATCAGGCCGCCCGGGTCGCGGCCGGGCAGCAGCACCTTGGCGATGGCTCCGGCGAGCAGGCCGAGGATGATCCAGCCGATGATGCCCACGGTGTTGTCCTTCGGTCGGGTCGGGATCCAGGCCGGTGCGCCGGTCGCCGACACTTGGGAGTGCCTGTTTGCCCAAGCCTAGGGGTGGTTGGGTCACTCCAGGCAGGGGACTCCGGCCCCCGGTGATGAGCCGTAGAGGTTCTGCTACATGATTAAGACCTTGCGCAACTGGGGAACTGAAGAGGGCCCAGAAGCGTCGATCATGATGAACGCGGTAAGTGTGAGCGTCTGCGGAGGACGTGGATGAGTGTGTCCCTGACCAAGGGCGGCAATGTGTCGCTGAGCAAGCAGGCCCCGGGGCTGACCATGGTGACGGTCGGGCTGGGCTGGCAGGCGAACACCGGGTGCGACCTGGACGCCAGCGCGCTGCTGTGCGACCAGTCGGGCAAGGTGCTGTCCGACGAGCACTTCGTCTTCTTCAACAACCTGAGCAGCCCCGACGGTTCGGTCCGCCATCTGGGCGGCGGCGGCCCCGTGGACGGCGACGACCAGCGGATCCAGATCGACCTGACCAGGATCCCGGACCGGGCCGAGAAGATCGTCTTCCTGGTGTCCCTCTACGGGAGCGCGGGCCACGGCCAGTCCTTCGGCCAGGTGCGCCGGGCGCACATCCGCGTCCTCGACCAGGACAGCGGCGTCGAGCTGGCCCGCTACGCCCTCGCGTCCGGCGGCCTGTCGACGGAGACCGCGCTGGTCTTCGGCGAGCTGTACCGGCACGGCGCGGAGTGGAAGTTCCGCGCGGTCGGCCAGGGTTACGCCTCGGGGCTCGTCGGCATCGCCACGGACTACGGAGTCGCCGTGCTGCACGAGGAGCCTTCGGCGCCGAGCCCGCCCCCGGTCCCTGCCGCGCCGCCGGCCGCCGGTATGTCCAAGCCGCCCGCTCCGCAGAACCCGCCGGTCGCCGCACCACTGGCCCCGGCGTTCACCACATCTCCACAACCCACCACTGGGAGTTCCACTGTGACCTGCTTCTTCGACCCCAACCACGGCCCGGGCGCCACGACCGTGACCTGGTCCCCGCAGTGGGGCGTGCCTCGGCCGGTCCAGGTCTGCGGTGCCTGCGCGCAGCGCGTGCAGACCACGGCACCGCCGTTCTACACCCCGCCCCAGCAGGGCTATCCGCAGCCCGTGGCGCAGGGCTATCCGCAGCAGGGTTACCCACAGCAGGGCTACCCGCAGCAGGGGTACGCACAGCCGTACGGGGAGCACGACCACCAGCAGGGCGGCGGCCGGCGCTTCGGTACGGGCGCGCTCATCGGCGCCGGCGCGGCCGGCCTCATCGGCGGCGCGCTGCTCAACGAGGCGTTCGACGACGACGAGCCCGAGGTCGTCGTCAACAACTACTACGAGGACTGAGTCCTCTCCCACCCCTTCTTCTCCCACCCCTTCTTCTCCCGCCCCTCCCGCTCTCCCCCCTTCCACTCTCGCCCCTTCCGCGGACCGTCGTGCGCGCCCGGGCGCCGGAACCGGCCGCCTACACTGGGTGGGCGCGTGTGTGTCGGCAGTGACGCGGGCGGGGACGGGAGAAGACTGTGACGGAGAACGCCGCCGGCTTCGAGGACCCGTCTGCCGAAGTGCTGGCAGAAGCCGCCGCGGCGTTCGGTCTGCTCGCCTCCTCCGCCCGGCTGCATCTGATGTGGGCCCTGTCGCAGGGGGAGAGCGATGTCACACATCTCGCCGGACGGGTGGGCGGCGCGCTGCCCGCGGTCAGTCAGCACCTGACGAAGCTGAAGCTGGCCGGACTCGTCCGCTCCCGCCGCGAGGGCCGGCGGCAGGTGTACTACATCGGCGACCCCGACGTCGTGACCCTGGTCCGGGTCATGGTGGGCCAGCTGACCACGCGCTCACGGCACGCCGCCACTCCCGCCCACGCCCTGCGCCGGGCCGGCGGCTGAGCACTGCGTTCTTATATCCCGTTCTTATATATGGCGCGTAGACTCCCGCTCCCGTACCGGCCCGGCTCCGCACAGCGGTTCCATGACATGCCTCACCTGTGAATCGTGTGTGTATCCGTGCTGTTCGGGACGCAGGTTTGTTAGATTGCGCAATTACGCAAGCAAGGCGGAGCGACACGCTCCGCTCGCCCGTACATCGCCGCGCGGGCCGGGCCGTACACCCCACGGCCAGGTCTGACGGGCCCGACCGTTCATGGGAGTGGGAGATGAGCGACCCGTGGGACGGGCCCTCCGGGCAGGCCACGCGCAGCCGTAACGCGCGGGTACCCGGACAGCGAGCGGCCGAGCCCGACGGGGCGCGTCCATCGGGCGGCCGGGCTGCGGCCCGGGCGGCTGCCCGTGCGCGCGGCGGCAAGCGGGGGCGCCGGACCCGCCAGACGGGCCGCACCCGGAAGGTGCTGAAGATCATCGGAATCAGCCTGTCGGTCATCATCATGGTCACGGCCGGTGCGGGCTGGTGGTTCTACGAGCACCTGAACGGCAACATCCACAGCGTCGCGCTCGACGGCAAGGGCGGCAGCGAGAAGGCCGACGCCTTCGGCCGCACCCCGATCAACATCCTGGTCATGGGCTCGGACGGGCGTACCAGCGCGGAAGACTGCAAGCTGGGCGGCGGCTGTTCGAAGACTGGCGTGCAGACCGGCAGCAACGCGGACGTGGAGATGGTGCTGCACATATCCGCCGACCGCTCCAACGCGACGGTGATGAGCATCCCCCGTGACACCATGACTCGGGTCCCGGCGTGCCAGGACAGTGAGTCGAGCCAGTCGACGTCCGGCTACTACGGGCAGATCAACAGCGCACTGCAGTACGGCCCCGCCTGCCAGGTGGCCACCGTCCACCAGCTCACCGGCATCCCCATCGACCACTTCGTCAAGCTCGACTTCTCCGGCGTCGTGAAGATGTCCGACGCGGTCGGCGGCGTCTCCGTGTGTGTCAACGACAACGTCTACGACACCTACTCGCATCTGAAGCTGTCCAAGGGCGACCACACGCTCAAGGGCGAGGCGGCGCTGGAGTTCGTCCGCTCCCGGCACGGCTTCGGCGACGGCAGCGACCTCGGCCGTACGACGACCCAGCACATCTTCCTCAGCGCGATGATCCGCAAGTTCAAGAGCGCGGGCACCCTCACCGACCCCACCGCGGTGTACGGTCTGGCCGATGCCGCGACCAAGGCGCTGACCGTGGACGACGGCCTGGGCACCGTGCGGAAGCTGATCTCGCTGGCCTCGGACGTGAACAAGGTGCCCACGAAGCGGATGACGTTCACGACGATGCAGACGGCCGCCGACCCGAACAACAAGGACCGCCTGGTCGTGGGCGCGGGTGCCAAGACCCTGTTCTCCACCATCGCCAACGACCAGTCGCTGACCACCGGCTCCGGTGACAAGTCCGCGGCGGCCTCGGCGACCGCGAAGGCCACCGCCCCGGCCGTGCCGGCGGCGCGGATCGCGGTCACGGTCGAGAACGGCACCTCGGTCACCGGCCGCGCCTCGGACATCGCGTCCGCGCTGACCGACCAGGGCTTCAGCTCCGCCACGACCACGGCGAACGCGCCGAGCCCGGCGGCGACGACCACGCTGAGCTACGGCACCGACCAGAAGCCGGAGGCACAGACGGTCGCCAAGGCGCTCGGCCTGTCCTCCTCGCACCTGAAGCAGGGCACCGGCACGGGCCTGACCCTGGTGATCGGCAGCGACTGGAACAGCGGCTCCAGCTTCCCGGGCGGCAACTCCTCGCCCGCACCGGCCGACACCCACGCCGCGGTCGGCGGCGCACACGCCTCCACCGCCGATCAGGCCAAGACCTGCGCCAAGGTCAGCCCCTATCGGACCGTCACTGTCGACGGCGTCTCCATGACCCCGGCCCAGGCCTACGCGGCGGCGCGCGGCAAGCCCGACTCCGACGCCTGACCGGCGGGGGCGGATTCGGCGCACCGGTCGTCCAGTCGCCGACCCGGCCGAGCCCGCCCGCCGGTCAGGGGCTGGCTACGTCGAAGCCGTACCGCAGGGGCTCGGTGGTGACCGCGTAGTCCCGGCGGTACAGGTACACCGCCTCGGCGCGGATGCCGCCGGGCGGTGCGGCCTCGATCGGGCAGGGGCAGGTCACCTGGATCACGCGCGGCCGGTCGGAGACCTTCATCCGCACCCCGTCCGCCGGCCCGCCGTCGAGCACGGCGGTCTCCCAACCCGTCACTTCGGTAGTCTCCACGACGGAAAGTTTAAGGCTTGCGCAAGTCTTGAGGTCGTGAGGCGGGTCACTGCCGGGCGTACGGCGTCGATTCGGCTCGACCGAGCAACTGATCGCGTACGCAAGGAGGCTGAGGTCCCCGCTGTCGAGGGCCTGCGTCGCCGTCACGCGGGCCGTTGGGAGGCCGCCGCTTCGGGACGCAGGTCGGACAGGGTGAGCGGGTGGGCCGGTGGATCGGGCAGGGCGACGCGGGAGGTCACCTCGTGTTCGGGGCCGACATGGAGCAGCTCGCCCGGCCGGATGAGCTGCCAGTGCGGGCTCTCGTCCATGCGCTCGCTGGCCACGACGACGGAGGCGACGTCGCCCAGATGCGCCGAGCGCACCCGCAGACGACCGCCCCGGCCGGTGTGGTCCAGAT
Source organism: Streptomyces sp. NPDC052101 (assembly GCF_040680235.1). Classification (NCBI taxonomy): domain Bacteria; kingdom Bacillati; phylum Actinomycetota; class Actinomycetes; order Kitasatosporales; family Streptomycetaceae; genus Streptomyces; species Streptomyces sp. NPDC052101. The sequence continues at coordinate 110,621 of NZ_JBFAWH010000010.1, read as the reverse complement.
GCCGCGCTCCCTGGTGGCCGCCGGCCGGGCGCCGCAGGACATACAGCTCGTGAGTGGCGGGATAGCGCAGGGCCCACAGTTCTCGCGCGGTGACGAGGACGATGTTCAGCGCGTACAGGGGCAGGTTCGCGGCGACCCAGCGGGCCGCGGACGCGATGCCTGCGGACACGTCCCCGCCGTGCGCCGCGGTCTCCCGGGTCACCAGGGCGAAGAAGCGCTCGGAGTCGGTGTCGCCGTGCACCAGTGAGCGGTCCTCGCCCAGGTGGCGGTCGAGCCGGTCGAGCCCCTCGATCACACCGTTGTGCGCGAACAGCCGCCCGTGCAGCTCGAAGGGGTGGGTGTTGCTGACGTCCAGCCCGCCGGTGGAGGCGTACCGGATGTGCGCGAGGAAGGTGGCCGACTCCACCTCCCGGGCCTCCTGGGCGAAGGCGCGGTCCTCGTAGGCGGCGATCGGCGCCTTGTGCACCTCCGGAGTGCCGTCCGCGTCGAAGTACCCGAGCCCGGTGCCGTCCGGTTCGCGGTGACTCTGCGCGCTGAGACTGTCGGGGGCGTCCAGCAGCCAGAACGTGGCGTGCGTGCGGATCGGGGAGCTGATCAGCCCGAACAGTCGGCACACGGCAACCTCCCAGTCACCCGTACTCGCCCGGCCCGGTCCCCGGGCACCCGGACGACCATCGTCGCGCGCGGCGGCCGTTCCCGCACCCGTCGCGACCGACGGCCCGCGACCCTGCGCCCGGGCCGGCTGCGGCACTCGGCCCCGCCGCGGACTTCCTCAACCGGCCGGTCGCAGCACCGAGTCGAGTGCTGCGCCGATCGTCGGGTGCGCGAAGGAGAACCCGGCCTGGCGCAGGGCGGTCGGTACGACGCGTGCGCTGCACGTGATGCTCGCGGCGAACTCGCCGAGCGCCACGCGCAGCGCGAAGGCGGGGACGGCGGCGAACGCCGGGCGGTGCAGGGCACGGCTCAGTGCCCGGGTCACCTCGCGGTTGGTGAGCGGCTCGGGGGCCGTGAAGTTCACGGGACCGGAGAGTTCCTCGGTACCCAGGGCGAAGCGGAGCGCCGCGATGTGGTCCGTCAGGGAGATGAACGGCCAGTACTGGTCGCCGGAACCGAGCCGGCCACCCAGACCGAGGCGGAACAGCGGGAACAGACGCCCGAAGGCGCCGCCCTTGGCGGACACGACCAGGCCGGTGCGCGGGTGCACCACACGGATGCCTGCCTGCCGGGCCGGGTCGGCCGCCGCCTCCCAGTCGACGCAGACGCAGGACAGGAAGTCGTTTCCGGCGGGCTCGCTCTCGTCGACGGTCCGTTCGCCGGTGTCGCCGTAGTAGCCGGTCGCGGACGCGGACAGCAGGACGCGCGGCGGCGCGGCGGACGCGGCGCAGGCGCGGGCGATCGTGTCGGTGCCCCGTACCCGGCTGTCGCGGATCTGCCGCTTGTAGGCGGCGGTCCACCGCTTGTCGCCGACTCCCGCGCCGGCCAGGTGGACGACGGCGTCGACGCCGTCCAGCGCGCCGGGCTCGACGCGGCCCGCGACCGGATCCCAGTGCGCGGACGCGCTGCCGTCCCGAGGGGCGGTGGCGGACCGATCGCGGACGAGGCGGACGACCTGGTGGCCGTCCGCGAGGAGCGAGCGGGTGAGAGCGGAGCCGATGAGTCCGGTGGACCCGGTGATCGCGACGCGCATGGCGTCCTCCCGAAAAGCGCTGTGCGTTCCTGTGGTTCAAATTTGAATCATGGCGCACGATACACGGGTTGCTTGTAGGTTCAAGTAAAGGCTCGTCCCGGCATGTGACGGCGGGAGCCGGGATGCGAGGATGGGTCGCCATGACAGCAGGGTGGGGTTCTCGCACGGTTCGGGCCGCGGTGTTCGCGGCCGTCTGTGTCGTGCTCGCCGCCCTGGGCCACGTCCTGATGTCCGGCGGGGACGTGCCCGCCTGGGCGTTGGCCGCCGGCCTCGCCGCCACCGGCGGGGTGGGCTGGTGCCTGACGGGCCGTGAACGCGGGCCACTCCTGATCGTTCCGCTCGTGGTCGCCACCCAGGCGGCTCTCCACTCGGCGTTCTCCTTCGCCCAGTCGGCGTCCGGGACCGCCCCGCCCATGGTGTCCGGCCATATGGGTATGGCCATGGACATGGGGTCGATGTCGATGGGCTCTATGGGCTCCACGGGCTCCATGCACATGGGGCACATGGGGCACATGGGGCACGCATCCATGAGTTCCCTGCCGCACATGGGGCATTCCCTGGGCGGCGACGCGATGTCGTTCGGGATGACGGCCGCCCACCTGCTGGCCGCGCTCCTCACCGGGCTCTGGCTGGCATACGGCGAACAGGCCGCCTTCCGGATCCTGCGGGCCGTGGCCGGATGGCTGGCGGCGCCGCTGCGGCTCGTGCTGGCCCTTCCGGTCGCCGACGAGCGTCCGGACCAGCGGCTGCGCCGGCCCCGTTCCGACCGGGCGCCGAGCCTCGACCTCCTCATCCACACGATCACCTCACGCGGGCCGCCCGAGGGGACCGCTGTCGCCTGAAGACAGCCGGTATCCCGAGGCCGCCCCTGTGCGCCTCGGGCCACGGTCGTACGTCCGCGCACGCGCCGTAGCACCTCTGTGCCGTAGCACCGTCCTGCCACACCCACCTGTGTGCAGCACGCACACGTCGCCGCGCACCGTGTGCCGTCGCGCTCCCGCCGCAGCCCCCGCGCTGAGGTGCCGCGCGCCGTAGGGCCGTCCCCTCACTCACCGGACCGTTCGCGCTCAGCCGCGCCCCGGTCCGGACACGGTTGACCCGAGAAGGACACCAGGTGATCACTCCTGTCCTGCCCGCAGCACGGACCGCATGCGACCCGGCGGCATCCCCCGACGAGTCGATAACCGCGTGGGCGCTCGCCGCCCGTGGCGGCGACGCGGACGCGGTCGAGCACTTCGTGCGCGCCCTGCACCGCGACGTCCAGCGCTATGTCGCCCACCTCTGCACCGATCCCCAGGCGGTCGACGACCTCGCGCAGGACACCTTCCTGCGCGCCATCAGCAGCCTGCACCGCTTCGAGGGCCGCTCCTCGGCACGCGCCTGGCTGCTGTCCATCGCGCGCCGCGCGGTGATCGACAGCTACCGGTACGCCGCAGCGCGGCCCCGGCTGTCCGACGTACCGGACTGGCGGCTCGCGGTCGAGTCGGCCCAGCCGCGGGGCCTGCCCGGATTCGACGACGGCGTCGCCCTGCTGGATCTGCTGGCCTGTCTGCCGGACGAGCGCCGGGAGGCGTTCGTCCTCACCCAGCTGCTCGGCCTGCCCTACGCCGAGGCCGCCGAGGTCAGCGCCTGTCCCGTCGGCACGGTCCGCTCCCGGGTGGCCCGCGCCCGGGCGACGTTGATGGACCTGCTCGACGATGGGGGCACCTCCCACGCCCTTTAGGCAGTGGGGGAAGTGCGGCCCGCCGCCGCGCCGGCGGCCTGAGCCGCACGGAGGGTGGCGCCCGTCGTACGCGACCGGCGCCACCCTCCGAGCCGGATCACCGGTGCACGGGAACTCCCGGCACGTCCGGGCCGACTACTGGACCGGGTGACGGAGGTTCACCCGTGTACCGAGTGGATCCGGGAGTTGTTCGATGCGTTCTCGTGTGTGGGGTGGTACGGCGGCCGCCGTACTGGGCGCCCTGCTGGTGACGGGCTGCGGCGGCGGTGCGAAGGAGGGCACCGCGCCCGACAGCCGGGGGGCGGCCGCATCCGGCGCCCACCCGGTGACCGTGACCGACTGCGCCGGAGCCACGACCACCTTCGCCAAGGCCCCCGCCAGGATCGTCACCAGCAACGCCGCCGGCCTGGAACTGCTGTTGCGGCTGGGCGCGGGGAACCGGGTGATCGGCACCGGGTTCCCGCCCGGCAAGGGCACACTGCCCGGCGCCCTCGACGCGCAGGCGCGCAAGGTCCCGGTGCTCAGCCGGAGCGTCATCCCCAAGGAGAAGCTGCTCGGCTCCGGCGCCGACCTCTACCTCGACACCTTCGCCGCCATGGACGCCATGGGCGGCGGCGGGATGGGCGGCAGCCCGACCGAGGAGGAGTTCAAGGCGGCCGGCATCAAGCACGTCTACCTGAAGTCCACCGCCTGCGCCGCGCAGAACAAGAAACCGGTCACCGACCTGTCGGCCGTCGAGGCGGACATCACCTCCCTCGGCGCGGTCACCGGCACGACCGCGCGGGCGAAGGAACTCGTCGCCGGTATGCGGAAGAAGGTCGACGCGGTCCGCAAGGCGGTCGGGAGCACCTCACCGAGCAGCCGTCCGACGTACTTCTTCTTCGACTACGACGCCGGGACCAAGCAGCCCACCGTCGTCTGCAACCGGCAGATCGCCAACGCCGTGATCACCCTGGCGGGCGCCCGCAACGTCTTCGCCGACTGCGACGGCGACTTCCGGCAGGTCGGCTGGGAGGACGTCATCGCCGAGAACCCCGACTGGATCCAGCTCGGCGTGCGCGACCGGGGCGGCGCGGCCGCGAACGAGAAGGCCTTCGACGAGGCCGAACACTGGCTGAGGACCAACCCGGCCACCAAGGGCCTGAAAGCCGTCAAGGCGGGCCACTTCCTGCGGATCGGCTCCGAGCGGACCACCATCGCCGGAGTCGAGAACGCCGACACCGTACGGGAGATCGCCCGCACCCTCCACCCCGGCAAGGTCGACTAGCCGTGCGTTCCGTCCTGTCGCGGCGCACGGACACGGCTGCCGACGACGGTGCGCGCACGCTACCCGCCGGGCCCCTGCTGCTGATCCTGGGCATCCTCCTGCTGGCGGCGCTGACGGCGGCCGTGGCCTGGGGGTCGACGTCCATTCCGCCCGCCGAGGTGTGGCACGTGGTCGGACGCAGACTCTCCGGTGCGGCGCCGCGGCCCGGCACCGACGACCTGATCGTCTGGCAGCTCCGGCTGCCCCGCGCGCTGCTCGCCGCGCTCGTCGGCGCGGGGCTCGGCCTGGTCGGAACGGCGGTGCAGGCACTGGTGCGCAACCCGCTCGCCGATCCCTACCTGCTGGGCATCTCCAACGGCGCCTCGCTCGGCGCCGTCGCCGCCCTCGTGCTCGGCCTCGGCACCGGCGGCGCACTGGGCCTCGGGCTGTCCGGAGCGGCCTTCGCCGGAGCGCTGGCCACCTTCGCCCTGGTGTGGGCGGTGGCCGCCCGGCGCGGCGGGTTCGCGCCGCTGCGCCTGGTGCTGGCCGGGGTCGCCATCGGCCAGTTCCTGTCCGGCTTCACCAGCTACCTGGTGCTGCGGGCCGGGGACGAGCAGCAGACCCACAGCGTGCTGTTCTGGCTCATGGGCAGCCTCGGCGGGGCGAACTGGGACCTCCTTGCCGTCCCGGCCGTCGCCGTACCCGCCGCCTGGCTCTGCCTGCAGGCCCGCGCCCGCGGCCTGAACGCCCTGCTGATGGGCGACGAGACGGCGGCCGGCCTCGGGATCGACGTCGGCCGGCTGCGCCGCGAACTGTTCGCGGTGACCAGCGTGCTCACCGGCGTCCTGGTCGCCGTCTCCGGGGCGATCGCGTTCGTCGCGCTGATGGTGCCGCACGTGGGCCGGCTGCTGGTCGGCGGCGACCACCGGCGGCTGCTGCCCGTCTCCGCGCTGGGCGGGGCGCTGCTGCTCGTGGTGGTCGACATCGTCTGCCGTACGGCCATGGACGCACAGGAGCTGCCGGTCGGGGTGGTCACCTCCCTGCTGGGGGCTCCCGCCCTGCTGTATCTGCTGGACCGGCGCCTGGGGAGCGACAGTTGAGGATCGAGATCGAGGACCTGCGGGTGGCGTACGCGGGCCGTACGGTCGTGACGGGCGCGCATCTGGTGGCGGCCGAGGGCGAGATCACGGGCCTCGTCGGCCCGAACGGCAGCGGCAAGTCCACCCTGCTGCGCACGGTGTACCGGCACCTGAGACCGACGGCCGGCCGGGTGCTGCTGGCCGGGACCGACATCCGTGCGCTGTCACCGGCCCGGTCCGCCCGGCATGTCGCCGCACTGCCCCAAGAGCGCGGCAGCGACTTCGAACTGACGGTACGTGAGGTCGTCGCCATGGGCCGCACACCGTACAAGCGGGCGTTCGCGGGGGAGGACGCCGGCGACCGGGACGTCGTCGCCCGCGCGCTCGCCGACGTCGGCATGGACGGTCAGGCCGGCCGCCGCTTCATCGCCCTCTCCGGCGGCGAACGCCAACGCGTGCTGCTGGCCCGGGCGTTCGCGCAGGAACCGGACGTCCTCGTGCTGGACGAGCCCACCAACCACCTCGACATCCGGCACCAGGTCGAACTTCTCGCCCTGCTGCGCACCCGCCGCCGTACGACCCTGGTGTCGCTGCACGACCTCAATGCCGCCGCGTCCGTCTGCGACCGGCTCCATGTGCTGCACACCGGGGCCGTGGTCGCCTCCGGACCGCCCCGCGAGGTGCTCACACCGCCACTGCTGGCCGAGGTGTTCGGGGTGCGCGCGGCCGTGGTCGACCACCCGCTCACCGGCGACCCGCTGATCGCCTTCGACCACCGGACGCTGGCTCGGCCGACGAGCGGCGCACCGACTCCCCGGTGACACCACCGACACCGTTCCCCTCCCGCTGATCCAGGAGTTCCCATGTGCGGAATCACCGGCTGGGCGTCCTTCCACGGCGACGCCCGCGTCCAGGCCCCGGTCATCGAGGCCATGACCGCCACCCTCGCCCCCCGCGGTCCCGACGCCGGCGGCATCTGGCTCGGTGAGCGGGCCGCCATCGGGCACCGCCGGCTGGCCGTCATCGACCTCGAAGGAGGCACCCAGCCCATGCCGGACCGACCCGACGCACCGGCGCTCGTCCTGAGCCACAGCGGCGAGATCTACAACCACCACGAGCTGCGGACCGAACTGCGCGCCCGCGGGCACCACTTCCGCACCCGCAGCGACACCGAGGTGGTGCTGCGCGCCTACGCCGAATGGGGTGAAGCCGCCGCCGAGCACCTGGACGGCATGTTCGCCTTCGCCGTCTGGGACGAGCGTGCCCAGAAGCTGGTGCTGGCGCGGGACCGGCTGGGCGTCAAACCCCTCTTCTGGGCAAGGGTGGACGGCGGCCTCGCCTTCGCCTCGGAGCCCAAGGCCCTCTTCGCCCACCCGGAGATACGGCCGCGGGTGGACGCCGACGGGCTCCGGGAGGCGTACAGCCTGCTGTTCACCACCGGGCCGACGCTGTGGGCCGGGGTCCGGGAGGTGCAGCCCGGCGGACTCCTGGTCCTGGACCGCGACGGCATCCGCGAGCGCCGCTACTGGACCCTGCGGGCCGCACCCCACACCGACGACCTGGACACCACCGTCGAACGGGTCGGCGCCCTGGTCGGCGGCGCGGCCCGCGGTCAGCTGGAGGCGGACGTCCCGCTGTGCAGCCTGCTGTCCGGCGGGATCGACTCCACCGTGCTGACCGCGCTCCTCGCCGACGAACACCGCCTGCGCGAAGGCCCGGACGCGCGGATCCGCTCCTACGCCGTCGACTACAGCGACCAGGCCGAGCAGTTCACCGGCGACGTCCTGCGCACCGGCCACGACACGCCGTACGCCACCGAGGCCGGCGCCTTCATCGGCACCGACCACAGCACCGTCGTCCTCGATCCGCGCGCCCTGCTCGACCCCGAGCACCGCACGGCTGTCGTCGTGGCGCGGGACTCGCCCATCGGTGTGGGCGACATGGACACCTCGCTGTATCTGCTGTTCGGCGAGATCCGCCGGCACTCCACGGTGGCCCTGTCCGGCGAGGCGGCGGACGAGGTGTTCGGCGGCTACCCCTGGTTCCACCGGCCCGAGGCCCTCGCCGCCGACACCTTCCCCTGGCTGCTGGTGACCGGCGACGAGGCCGCCATGCCCCTCAACCCCGAACTCGACCTGCGGATCGGCGAGTTCCGCGCCGACACCTACCGCGACGCCCTCGCCGCCGTACCGCACCTCGACGACGAGACCCCCGCCGAGCACCGGCAGCGCGACATGCAGCATCTGTCCCTGACCCGCTGGCTGCGTCAACTCCTGCACCGCAAGGACAGGTTGAGCATGGCGCGCGGGCTGGAGGTACGGGTGCCGTACTGCGACCACCGGCTGGTCGAGTACGCCTTCAACGCGCCCTGGTCGCTGAAGAGCCACGACGGCCGGGAGAAGAGCCTGCTGCGCGCCATGGGCACCGGTCTCGCCCCCGCCTCGGTCCTGCACCGGCCCAAGAACCACTACCCGGCCACCCACCACCCCGACTACAACCGCGGCCTGCAGCAGCTGGCCCGGGACGTCCTGGCCGACCCGCAGGTACGCGCCCTGGCCGACGAGACCCGCATCAAACCCTGCCTCGACACCCCGCCCGACCGGCTCCCCTGGGGCCACCGGCTGCGCCTCGAACGCGTCGTCGACCTCGCCCTGTGGCTGGACCACCACCGACCCGAACTCGCCCTCTGAGGAGCCCGCACATGACGCGCCACGATCCAACCACCGCCACGGACGTCCAGGAACCCGTCCCCCTGATGGGCTGTCCCTACAAGGCCGACCCCTACCCCCTCTACGAGCGGATGCGCGAGGCCGGGCCGGTCCACCCCGTCCTCTTCCCGAGCGGCGTACAGGCCTGGCTCGTCACCGGATACGACGCCGCCCACGCCGCCCTGGGCGACGACCGCCTGGGCAAGAACCACGAGCGGGGCAACGCCCGCTGGCGTGCCCGCGCCTCGATCATGCCGGAGCCGCAGCATGCGCAGCTCCAGGTCCATCTGCTGCATCAGGACCCGCCGAAGCACACACGGATGCGGCGCCTCGTCACCGACGCCTTCACCCCGCGCAGGGTCGAGCAACTCCGCCCCATGATGGAGGAATCGGCCCACCGGCTCGTCGACGCCCTACCCGCCACCGGTCCCGCCGACCTCGTCGACGGCTTCGCGGCGCACTTCCCCTTCCAGGTGCTGGCCGAGGCGATCGGCCTGCCGCGGGAACTGGCCGTCCGCTTCGACCGCGACTGGGGCAAGGTGGTCCAGCCGGTCGGCCCGACCGACCCGGGCCGTCCACTCTACGAGGCCCGTCTGCACGGCCTGCAGAGCTACATCGCCGAGGTCGTCGCATACCGGCGCGCACACGGGGACGACGGCCTCCTCAGCCGCCTCGTCGCGGCCCGCGACCGGGGTGAACTGTCGCAGGAGGAGCTGGACTCGATGATCTTCCAGCTCCTGGTCGCCGGCCAGGAACCGGTCACCAACCAGATCACCACCGCCCTGATCGCCCTGTTCCGCAACCCGGCCCAGCTCAGCAGGCTCCGCGACGACCCCTCCCTGCTGCCCCGCGCCGTCGAGGAACTCCTTCGTCACGACAGCGCCTTCGAACTCACCACCTGGCGGTTCTTCGACAAGGACAGTGACCTGCACGGCACCCGGATCCCGGCCGGCGACTCCGTGATCGTCTCCCTGTGCGCCGCCAACCGCGACCCGCGCCGCTTCCCCGACCCCGACACCCTCGACCTCGACCGCACCCCCAACCCGCATCTCGCCTTCGGCCACGGCATCCACTTCTGCCCCGGCGCGGCCGTCGCCCGCGCCGAACTCCAGACCGCCCTCGGCATCCTCCTCGCCCGACTGCCGGGCCTGCACCTGGCCATCGCGGACGAGGAGATCGAGTGGATCCCGGCGGTCCTCGGCCGTGGCACCCACCACCTGCCGGTCGGCTACGACCGCCGCCTGTGACCCGGCCCCCGGCCGCCCCGCCCGCACACCGGCACGCCCCTTCCACCCTTCCCTCCCCGGAGACCCGTATGCCCTTGGCGACCGCGCCGGACACCCGCGTCACCAGCGTCAGCACCGCCGTCCTGAGCCTGCTCCTGCCCCACCACCGCACCACCGACCCGGCCCCCGCGCCCCCGGCGGCATTCCCGCACCAGCTGCGCCGCATCGCCGACTTCGTACGCCGCGACGCCCCGGTCGTGTTCACCCTCCCCGGCTTCCCCTGCAAGTCCCCCAACCCGGCCAAGGTGCTGGGCCACCTGCCCGACCAGGGTGAACGTCTCTCCCTCAGCTTCCTGGACCGGCTCTGCACGGACATCGGGCGGATCCATCCGCCGGGGGCCCGCATCGTCATCTGCTCCGACGGACATGTCTTCGGCGACGTCATCCACGTCCCCGACCCCCGCATCGACGCCTACGCCGACGAACTGCGCGGCCTCATAGCGGGCCTGGGCCTCACCGGACTGTCCGTGTTCGACCTGCGCGACGTGCTGGGCGACCTGCCGTACGACAGCAAACGCGCCCACATCCACCGGCACCACGCGCCCGGCGTCGACGCCCTGCGAGCCGAGGTGCACGCCGACGCCCACACCCGCGCCCTGTACCGGGGCGTCACACGTTTCCTCGTCGAGGACACCGCCGACTTCCCGGGCACCCGCTCCGCCCTCCAGCGCGCGTGCAGGCAGCGGGCGTACGGCGTCCTGCAGCGCAGCCGCGCCTGGGGCGCCCTGATCGCCGAACACCATCCGGCCGCCGTACGGCTGTCCATCCACCCCCAGCCGGTCGGCGCCGCGAAGTTCGGCATCCGCCTCCTGGACGCACCGGACGCCTGGACCACCCCCTGGCACTCGGCCGCCCTGCACCGAGCGGACGGGACCTGGACCCTGATGCCGCGTGCCCGGGCCGCCCGGCTCGGGCACCTGGTGATGTCCGACGGCAGACCGAGCCACTTCCGGCAGGGGTGAGCCGGTGATCAGGCCGCGCGGGCGGACCTGACGCGTCGTACCAGGTCCATGACGGCCGGCTGCCAGGCGCGATACCGGAAGTCGAAGCCGGCCTCGCGCAGCCGGCCCGGAACCACCCGGCGGCTCTTGAGCAGCAGCTCCGTGTCCGAGCGCAGCGCGAACGCGCCCAGTTCCGCCATCCACCGCGTCGCCGGCAGCCCCACGGGGATGCCCCGGGCCGTGCGCAGCGCGCGCATGAAGTCCCGCTGGGGGAGCGGGCCGGGGGAGGCGAGGTTCACCGGGCCGTCGATGTCGTCCCGGTCGATCAGGAACTCCATCGCGCGTACGAAGTCCTCCTCGTGGATCCAGGACACGTACTGCGCACCCCCGGCGACCGGCCCGCCCAGCCCCAGCCGGGCCAGGCCCAGCAGGACGTCGAAGACCCCGCCCCGGTCCGGGCTCATCACCATCGCCGCGCGCAGCGCCACCTTCCGCGTCGCCGGGGTCGCCGCCTCGGCCTGCGCCCGCTCCCAGTTCCTCGCGATGCCGACGCTGTAGGCCCAGTAGTCCGGAACCCCGGTCTCCGAGCCGCCGATCACCCCCGTCGCCTCGTCGTTGGCGGCGTCGAAGCGGTGGGCGTAGATCGTCGCCGTGCTCATCTGCAGCCACACCCGCGGTGGCCGCGCGGCGGCCGCGATCGCCTCCCCGACCACCCGTGCGGAGTCCACCCGCGAATCCATCATGGCCCGCAGGTTCTCGGCGGTGTAGCGGCAGGAGACGCTGCGACCGGCCAGGTTGATCACGACATCGCTGCCGTCGATCGTCTCGGCCCAGCGGCCGAGCGTGGCCCCGTCCCAGCCGACCTGCCGCGCTCGCACCGGATGCCGGGTCAGCACGGTGACCTCGTGACCGGCTGCCGTCAGCGCACGATCGAGAACAGTGCCGACCTGACCGGTTCCCCCGGGCAGTACTACCTTCATCGATCCCCCTCGGTTCGGTGGGCACAGCGTAGCCGGAGATTTGAACGCGTTCAAAATGCGAAAGGGCATGGATCCGCGATGAGCGACTGGGAAGGGGACGACAGCCTCTTCGAAGGCGCGGCCCCCTACTACGAGCAGGGCCGACTGCCCTATGCGCCGGGGCTGGTGGCGCTGCTGGCCGAGGTGCTGGCCGCCGACGGGCGCGGACGGCTGCTCGACGTGGGCTGCGGGCCGGGGACCGTCGCCATCCCGCTGGCGCCCCTGTTCCGTGAGGTGGTCGGCGTCGACCCGGACGTCGGCATGATCGCCGAAGCCGTGCGCCGGGCCACCGCCGCGGTGCCGGCCGGAAGGACGCGCTGGGTGCGGATGCGCGCCGAGGAACTCCCGGCCGGTCTGGGGCGGTTCGACGCGGCGGTGTTCGCCCAGTCCTTCCACTGGACGGACCGCGAGCGGGTGGCGCGGACCGTGCGCGGCATGCTGCGACCCGGCGGGGCACTGGTGCACCTGTCGGACCTCAAGGGCGAGCCACGCACGGTCGAAGGACTGCCGTACCCGGCCGTGCCCTACCGGGACGTCGAGGACCTGGTCAAGCGATACCTGGGGCCGGTCCGGCGTGCCGGCCGAGGTCTGCTGCCGCAGGGCACGCCCGGTGGCGAGGCGGCGGTACTGGCCGGCGCCGGTTTCCTGGGCCCCGAGCGGTATGTCGTGCCCGGTGGGCAGGAGCTGCGGCGCTCGGTGGACGACGTGGTGGCGTGGACCTTCTCGATGTCGTACTCGGCGCCGCACCTGTTCGGCCCGCGCCGCGAGGCCTTCGAGACGGATCTGCGCCGCCTGCTGGTCCGGGCCTCGGCCGGGGGCCTGTTCTCCGAACGGGCCCCCAGCACAGAGGTGTTCATCTGGCGGTCTGGGCCAGGGCCGCGACCTCGGACGCGGTGAGTGTCCTGCCGTGGACGCGGAAGTCGTCGACCGCCGCCTTCAGATAGGGGTCCGGGTACTGCGACCTGCCGATGTACGCGGCCCGGATGTGGTTGCCGAAGTACCGGGGTTCGACGGTGACCGCCGTGTTCCGGCCCACCTCGCGGCCGTCGACGTACAGCACGGCGGTGCCGGAGCCGTAGGTGACGGCCACATGGACCCAGCGGTCCGTCGGCAGCGGACCGGCGTCGATGCGCTGCTCGGCTCCTCCGCCGCCCGCGGTGATCGCGTAGCGCAGGGTGCCCGCGTCGCTCAGCGGTGTCAGGAACATGTTGGCGCTGACTCCGGTGCCGAAGTCGAAGATCCGGCTCCAGGAGGCCGGCTTCCCGGCCAGGTTGACCCAGGTCGCCACCGAGTAGGCGGAGGCCCCCGCCAGCAGGTCCGCGGCGAGTACGACATGGCCGTCCGTGCCGTCCAGGGCCACGGCTCCGCCGATGTGTCCTTGAGCCCAGGCGGCCCCGCCCGCGAGCGTCGCCGTCCTGCCGTTGCCGGTGGCGTCGGCGGCCGTGCCGCCGGAGGTCTCGTCGAAGCGATGCCAGGCGGCGAACTCCGGGGGCGGGGAGGGGGGTTGGCCGGTCAGCCAGTACACGTTGTAGTACTGGTGGTGGACGCGGGCGATGGGCAGCAGGGTGACCGTCCGCCCGTCGGCGGTCGCGGTGAGCCGCAGCGGATCGGCCGAGGCCTGCCGGATCGTCGCGGTGTCCAGGCGCGGCATCCAGCCACTGGCCGTGGCGCCGTACGCACCGGCCAGCACCACGGGACCGTGCAGTACGGCCTGTACGTCCGGGTCGTCGGGGGTCGCCGCCACGGTCGTCCGCATCGGCAGGGTGACCTCGACCCGGTCACCGGCCCGCCAGGCCCGGTCCAGGCTCAGCCAACTGCCCGCGGCCGGACGGTCCGGCAGCGTACGGCCGTTCAGCTTGACGCGTGCGCCCGAGGCCCAGCCGGGGATGCGGACCCGCAGCTCATGGCTGGCGCTGCCGGCCGTGACGGTGAGGACGGTCGAGGCGGAGTCGGGCAGCCGGGTGGACTGCCGCCAGGTGATGCCCTGCTCCTGCCAGCGCACCTCGGACGGGATGAACAGGTTGACCAGCAGCCGCCGTTCGTCGTGCGTGTAGATGGTGTCCGCGAACTTCGCCTGCGTCTCCATGCCGGTGCCATGGTCGCAGGAGAAGTTGTCGTAGTCCGTGGAGTAGGCGTTCGGGTCGGTGCCCATGAAGGACGGCTGCTGTTTGAAGGAGCCGGGGCCGAGGCCCGTGTAGTAGATGTTGAAGCCGTGCACGGAGTCGGGGTCCTGCTCGCCGAGCATCTGGTTGAACAGGGTGCGTTCGTAGTGGTCGAGCAGGTCCGTGCGGTCCGGATCCTCGAAGTGCAGCAGCCGGGTCAGCTTGAGCATGTTGTAGCTGTTGCAGTTCTCGCAGGTGCCGTTCGACAGCTGGCCGGCGACGACGTCCGGTTCGTGGAAGGCCTCGCCGTTGCTGTTGCCGCCGATGACGTACGAGTGGTGGTCGGTGACGATCTGCCAGAAGTTCGCGGCGATCGTGCGGTAGCGGTCGGGCAGGCCCTCCTGCCACAGCCGCAGCGCGCCGACCATCTTCGGGATCTGGGTGTTGGCGTGCAGCCCGGCCAGCCGGTCCTGTCCGGCGGCCAGCGGATCGAAGACCCTGGCGTGGGTGAAGCGCTCGGCGACCTTCAGCCATACGGCGTCGCCGGTGATCGCGTGCAGATCGGCGAGTACGTCGTTCATGCCGCCGAACTCGGTCTCCAGCACCCGCTGCATCTGCTCATAACTCAGCTTCCCGGTCCGGCTGTCGACCCAGCCGCCGATGCCCAGCACCACGTCCAGGGCCTGGTCGTTCCCGGCCAGCCGGTACTGGTCGACCAGCCCTGCCATGATCTTGTGCACGGTGTAGTACGGCGCCCATACCCCGGTCCCGGCCTCCAGCCGGTCGAAGAAGCTCTCCGGGAAGGCCGACAGATATCCCTTGCCGTATCCCGCCGACGGCGAGGCGGCCTGGCACGCGGCCAGGGCGGAGACGAGCAGGCGGCCCTTGTCGCGCAGCGCGGTGTCGCCCGTGGCCGCGTAGGTGAGGGCGAGACCGGAGAGCAGATGGCCGGTGGAGTGCCCCCGCAGCTCGACGGTCGGCGCCTCCCAGCCGCCGCAGGGCTGGGCGCTGCTGGGCAGGCCGACGTTGCGGCGGAAGGTGTGCAGCAGCCGGTCGATGTCGACGAAGTGCAGATAGGCGGTGTTGCGGCTCTGGTTGTCCCGGAACGGTCCGGCCAGCAGGGTGACCGCGGTGAGCGGGAACGGAGTCGCGCGGGCGGCCTGCCGGCGGGGTGAACCGGCGTGGCCGGGCGCGGCCTGGGCGGGGGAGCCGTCCGTCACGGTCAGGGCCGCCGCGGTCGCGCCGGCCACGGTGAGGAAGGACCGTCTGCCAAGGGGTGGGGTCACGAAATCCTCCGCATGTCGATGACTGGGGGAGGAGAGTCCCGGTCTCCCGCCCCACTGATCTTCGTTCGAAATATCGAAAGCTGTGCGACATGCTGTGCGGAGACCTACGGTAGAGGACTGGCTCCCGGTGTCAATGGCGCGTGGGGGGCTGGGGTGCCGGGGGATATCCGCTGGACAACTCCCTTGCGAGAGACCAGCGTTGATGCCATGCAGCAGGAGAACATCTGGGACGCCTCCGTCGCCCAGCGCTACGACACACCGGGCACCGGCATGTTCGCGCCCGAGGTACTGACGCCCGCGGTGGAACGCCTCGCCGAACTGACGGACGGCGGAGCGGCGCTGGAGTTCGCGATCGGCACCGGCCGCATCGCCGTCCCGCTGTCCGAGCGAGGAGTTCCCGTCACCGGTATCGAGCTGTCCGAGCCGATGGTGGAGCAACTGCGGACCAAGGCCGCCGAAGCCGCGATCCCCGTGGTCCTGGGCGACATGGCGACGGTCACCGCTCCGGGGACGTACAGCCTGGTCTACCTCGTCTACAACACGATCTCCAATCTCCTCACCCAGGCGGAGCAGGTCGAGTGCTTCCGCAACGCCGCCCGCCACCTCGCACCCGGCGGCCGGTTCGTCATCGAGCTGTGGGTGCCCGAACTGCGCACCCTGCCCCCGGGGACGACGGCCACCGTGTGGCACTCCGACGCCGAGTACATCGGACTGGACACCTACGACGTCCTCGACCAGCGTGTCGTATCGCACCACTTCCACTTCGACGGCACCGGGGAGGCCCGGCTGTACCGCAGCCCCCACCGCTACATCTGGCCCGCCGAACTCGACCTCATGGGCCGACTGGCCGGATTCGAGCGGGAGTCCAGGCACGCGGACTGGACGGGCGCCGAGTTCACCGCCGAGTCCCGTTCCCATGTCTCGGTGTACCGGCTTCCGCCGAAGCGGTAGCGGACGAGCGGCACCTCCGATGCTCAGGAAGGCAGCAGACGCAGGGCGTACAGGGCCGCGCCCAGGTCGGCGAGGGCGAGCGGGTCGGTGAGCGTGCGCCCGGTCAGCTCCTCGATGCGACGCAGCCGGTAGCGCACGGTGTTGGGGTGGACGAAGAGCCGTTCCGCTGCCTCGGCGGCCGCACCACCCGAGGTGAACCAGTGCCCGAGGGTCTGCAGCAGCCGGGCCCGCTCCGCCGCCGGCAGCGCGAGCAGGGGCCCGAGGGACACCTCGACCAGCCGGCTCGCCTCCGCCGGGGCCGCCGCGACCAGCATCGCCAGCGGGCTGTCGTCGAACCGGGTCACGCCCGGCCCGTCGCCGCGCAGTCCGGCCAGGGCCAGTCGCGCGAACCGCAGCGCCTGGGGGGTCTCCCGCAGCGAGTCGAACCGGGGACTGACGCCGACCCGGGCGCGCCGGCGGCGCAGCGCCCGCAGGCTCACCGTCTCCGCGTCCCGGTGCTGGAGCGAGACCAGCCCGATCTGCTGGTCCGGCAGCAGCCGCCACACCGACGACACCCCCGAGCGGCGCAGCGCCGCCTCGATGCCGGGCAGCGGCTCCTGGCCGGGGTCGGGCACCGACGCGGCCACGACCGCGTAGGGGCCCCGCTCCGGCAGACCGAGCTGCCGGGCCGCCTCCCAGGGCGTCGTACGATCCGCGAGGGCGCCCGTGAACAGGGCCTCGGCCAGGGCGGAGCGGCGGGCCTCGCGCTGCAGCGCCAGCTCCGCGCTCGCCTCGCGATAGGCGGCCGCCACCGCCTCCGCATACCGGCCGAACAGGGCCCAGATCTCCGAGGAACCGGCCACCAGCTCGGCGTCCGTCACCTCCGGATGCCTGCGCGCCTCGTCGACCATCTCCGACCACACCAGTTCGAAACCGACCCGATAGGCGTGCAGGGTGTCCGCGAGCGGAACGCCCTGCTCGGCGCGGAGCCGCCCGGTCTGCTGAGCGGCTCCCACGTCGGGCTCGGCGCCGTAGGCGAAACGCCCCAGCAGCAGATCGGCGTTGTCCTCGCAGGACTCCCTGAGCGACGCGAACGGGGTCAGCGACTCGTCCGCGTACGACTCGACCTCCGCACGGATGCGCTGGGCCATCCGCTCACCCAGTTCCGGAAGGCGCACACGCAAGGCCGCGCCCACATTCGACAGACCCATACCCGCAGCGTACGACGCTTTGTTTGTTCCCGGGGACAACTCCGAGGGGGGTGAACTGTGGGCACCGCCATGGACGCCCGCGACCCCGCACGCGAGCATGCCGTGAGCGCGTGCGGCGGGACCCGCGGGCGCGGCGAGAGCATGCTGCGAGGAGGCATCATGGCCAATCTGGCGGAATTCCTGGTGGAGACGGCACGACGGCAGCCGGGGAGCCCGGCGCTGCGCCTCGGCACGGCGACCACCACTTACGCCGAACTCGACCGGCTGAGCGCCCAGGCCGCCGCGCTGCTGCGCACCGAGGGCCTGCGCACCGGCGACCGGGTCGCCCTGATGCTCCCGAACGTGCCCGAGTTCGTCGTCCTGTACTACGCGGTCCTGCGCGCCGGCGGCATCGTGGTGCCGATGAACCCGCTGCTGAAGGAGCGCGAGACCGAGTACCACCTGCGGGACTCCGGCGCCGTCCTGCTCTTCGAGTGGCATCAGGCGCCCGGCGAGGGCGCCGCGGGCGCGGCCGCCGCCGGGGTCCGGCACCTGGCGGTCGAACCGGCCGCCTTCGCCGCCGAACTGGCCCGCCTGGAGCCGCAGTACGACGTGACGGCCGCCGCCGGTGACGACATCGCCGTGCTGCTCTACACCTCGGGCACCACCGGCCGTCCCAAGGGCGCCGCGCTCACCCACGCCGGGCTCCGCCACAACACCGAGGTCAACGTCACCGAGGTGCAGCGCCTGACCTCCGACGACGTGATCGTGGGCTGCCTGCCGCTGTTCCACATCTTCGGGCAGACCTGCACCATGAACGTCGCCGTCCGCAGCGGGGCGTCGCTCGTCCTCGTGCCCCGCTTCGAGCCGCAGACCGTGCTCGACGCCATCGCCCGCGACCGGGCCACCGTCTTCGAAGGCGTCCCCACCATGTACGCGGCGCTGCTCCAGCACCCCGGTGCCGCCGCGGCCGACGTGTCCAGCCTGCGTATGTGCATCTCGGGCGGGGCCTCGCTCCCGGTGGAGGTCCTGCACGGGTTCGAGCGGCGCTTCGGCTGCATGGTGCTGGAGGGCTTCGGCATGTCCGAGACCAGCCCGGTCGTCTCCTTCAACCACCCCGACCGCCCGCGCAAACCCGGGTCCGTCGGCACCCCCATCCGGGACGTCGAGGTCCGGCTGCTCGACGACGCCGGCCGGGACGTCGCACCGGGCGAGGTCGGTGAACTCGCGGTGCGCGGGCCCAACTTGATGAAGGAGTACTGGCACCGTCCCGAGGAGACCGCCGCCACCGTCCCCGACGGCTGGCTGCGCACCGGCGACATGGCACGCCGGGACGAGGACGGCTATCTGTACATCGTCGACCGGAAGAAGGACCTCATCATCCGCGGTGGCTACAACGTCTACCCGCGTGAGATCGAGGAGGTGCTGCACGAGCATCCCGCCGTCGCCCTCGCCGCCGTCCTCGGGGTGCCCGACGAGCGGCTCGGCGAGGAGGTGGCGGCAGCCGTCGTCCTGCGCCCGGGAGCCGAGGCGGACACCGAGGAGTTGCGGCAGTTCGTCCGGGACCGGGTCGCCGCCTACAAGTACCCGCGCCGGCTGTGGCTGACGGACGCACTGCCCATGGGCCCCAGCGGCAAGATCCTGAAGCGGGAGATCAGCGCGCCGCTGTCCTGAGAGGCAGGATAAACAGATCGTTCACAATAATCCGTTGACGCCATGTTGTGTGCGATCCCACACTGGTCTCATGTCATCGACCGCTGACCACACCGATCCCTTCACGCCCCCGCAGCCCGAGCAGGCGCGCGCCCAGCGGGTGTACGCCTCGCTGTTCCGGATCGCCGAGCGGCATGCCGCGACGGACGAGCAACGGCGCCGGCAGACGCATCCGTCGGTCCTCGCGCCGCACGAGGCCGTCCGGCTTGTGACGTTCCTGCTCAGCGGGGCCGCGCTGGCGGAGGACGGTGAACCGGAGGTGGACCACGCCGACATCACCGCCGCGCTGAGCCTCGTGCCGCTGATGCGGGCGGAGATGGACGAGCTGGAGGCCGGGCTGCTGCAGATGGCTCGGGGACGGGGCATGACCTGGCCCGACATCGCCTTCGGCCTCGGCCTCGGCACTCCACAGGCCGCACGCCAGCGCTACGAGCGACTCGCCAGCCGTACCGCTGTCGACGACGGGGACGCCGGGGCCGGGGCCGAGGCCGAGGCCGAGACCGGCTGAGGCCATCCCGGCCGCGTGCTATCCGCCCTCCGTGCCGAGGTGGCAGCACGAGCCCCGACGGAGGTGATCGGCCACGTCGAGCCATGTCATCCCGGGCGGAGGCTCATGCCCACCGGAACGGCCGAACCGGTCAGACCGGTCGGACCGGTCGGTTCCGTGGGCGGACGTCAAGTCGGCCTGCTCGTGCGGGATTCCCTCGCGCACCACGACCGGGATGTCGACGAGGGTGTCGAAGTCGGAGAACGGATCGCCGTCGACGATCGTCAGGTCGGCGATCCTGCCCTCCTCCACCGTGCCGAGATCCGCGTCCAGGCCGAAGAGGCGGGCCGGCACGGTGGTCGCGCTGTGCAGGACCTCGGCGGGTGTGAAGCCGTGGGCGTGCAGGGCGCGCAGCGCCAGATGCAGGGAGAGACCGACCGGGACCAGCGGCGCGTCGGTGCCGAGAGCGATGCGGGCACCCTGCGTCGTGAGGCGCCGGTAGTCGGCCATCTCGGTGGCCAGGGCCCGCTGTTGGGCGTCGGTGGGCGCGGTCTTGGCGTGGTCGCGGACGACGGCGACGTCCCAGGGCGGCATGAGGCGCGTCACGCGCGGATCGTCCGCCAGCCGGGGGTCGGCGGCGAGCAGGATCTGCGCGGTGAACGGCGTGATGATCAACGCGAAGGAGCCGTCGGAGTACTGCTCCACCAGATCCTGGCCGATGCGGCCGAGCGGGGTTGTGGCATGCCCGAACTCCAGGCGTTGGGTGGCCTGCAGATGAGTGGTCAGGCTCTGGCCCGCCGCCCGGCCGGGCGCGCACAGATGGCTGCCGCTGGGCACGCCGAGCGCCCGGGCGACCGCAGCGGCCTCGGCCATGACCTCGCCCGGGGCCCGCACATAGGTCTTCACGAAGTCGACGTCCAGGGCGGCGGCGCGCCGGAGCGTGCGCCGGACACCGTCGCGGGTGCGGTGGGCGCGGCCCATGCTGTACGCGGTGCGCGCACCGTCGATGAGTTCGGCGCAGGCGAGCTGCCGCGGGCTGAGCAGCTGCCCGGAGTCGGCCGCCTCACGGAGCCGGACCGCTTCGTACAGCGCACTGCCGAGACAGGCCGTCGTCGTGATGCCGTACGCGAGCGCGGTGAGGCTCTGCCGGGCGCCGTAGGTGGCCGGATAGGGGTGGGTGTGGCTGTCGAAGAGACCGGGGAGGACGGTGCGGTCCGAGGCGTCGAGGGTGCGGTGTCCGGGGCGGCGGGCGCGGTGCGGCTCGACGGCGGTGATCCGTTTGCCGGTGACGAGGATGTCGACGTCGTGCCGAGGCGGCGCGCCGGTTCCGTCCCACAGCTGTCCGGCGTGGATCCGCAGCGGCTCGGGGGAACCGCTCGTACCGCGCCCGGCGGTCAGGCGGAGCGGGAGTGTGTGCGTCCGTGCGGTGCTGAGGGAGACGCGGCGGAGGCGGCCGTCGGAGAGGTAGAGGAGGGTGCCGGAGTCGGCGGACCAGCTGGGGTGGTCGGCCGGTTCGTCGGTGAGCCGGCGTGCGGGACCGGCCGGGGTGCCGTCCGCCGTCACCGGCAGCAGCCACAGCGCCGACTCGGCCACCAGCGCCATCCAGCGGCCGTCGGGCGACCAGACGGGCCCGGAGGCGCCCCGGTCCGACAACGACTGGTGTTCGGCGGGCAGATGACGGCGTTCGTCCCCGGTGCGGGTGTCGATGACCCGGATGAGGTTGTATCCCTCGCGGAAACGCTGGTTGAGCCGGTTGCGGTCGCAGAAGGCGATGTACCGGCCGTCGGGCGACCAGGTGGGGGCGCCGGGCGGCCCGTCGGTGGCCAGCGGCTTGGCCAGCCGCTGCTCGGCGCCCGTGGCCAGGGTGCGCACCAGCAGGTTCCCGGTCACGTCCTGACAGGCCAGGCGGGTGCCGTCCGGCGACAGCGCGGGAAACAGCCGCCCGCCCTCGGCCAACGCCTCGTCGGCGCCGCCGTCCAGATGGTGACGGCGTACGGCCACCAGCCCGTCCTGGTCCGTGCAGTACAGCACGCTGCGCCCGTCCGGCGCCCACGCGGGCATCTGCAGCAGGTGGACGTCGGCCGCCTGGAGCAGCTTGCGCGGCGTGCCGCCGACCGGCAGCAGCCACAGGGCGTTCAGCGCCACGAGGGCCACACTGCGCCCGTCGGGGGACAGGACCGGCCGGTGCAGCCCGCGCACCGGAGCCGGCCGCTCCGGGTCGAGCGGACGCCGTGGCCGCGGCCCGGACGGATCGGGCACCGGCATCCGCGCGGTGAAGGGCACCTCCCGCACGGAGGAGCGGGCCAGCGAGCGGACGCGGATCCGCCCGTCACCGACGTACAGCAGCTCGTCCTCGCTCAGCCAGCACGGCGGAGCGGCCGCCAGGTCCTCGTCCGCCGTGACGATCTCGCCGTCGACCATCAGCCGCGCCGCGTCGGGCGGCACCCCGGGGGTGCTCGCGCCGGTCAGATGGAGATATGCGATGCGCCCCGAGGGCGACACGGACGGGCACACCAGCCGGCCCGAGGTCACCGTGCGCAACACCTCTGCCGGGCCTCCCGTGACCGGTACCCGGACCAGCGACAGTCCGCCGTCGTTGCCGCCGCCCGGGGTGTGGGCGGCGCGCACGCACACCAGCGACCGCCCGTCGGCCGACCAGGCCGGATCGAAGTCCTCGTGGTCCCCGCCGGTGACCCGGCGCGGCCGGCCGTAGGCCAGGTCCAGCACCCACAGCCCGTAGGAGGAACCGGCGGTGGCGTCGCCGCCGCGTTCGGAGGAGAAGGCCAGCCGGGTGCCGTCCGGTGACCAGGCGACGCCGCGGTCGTCCCAGGGCCCGTCCGTCACCTGCCGCAGTCCGCCGCCGTCCGGGCGCAGCGTCCACAGATGGAAGCCGCCCCCGCGATAGCCGCACACGGCCAGCGTCCTCCCGTCCGGGGACAGGGCGGGCCGGGTCGCCTCCAGCTCCCAGCCCGTCACCTGTACGGCCCTTCCGCCGTCATGGGGCACGCGCCACAGCACCCCCTGCACCTCGGCGATCAACGCGCCGTCCGCTCGGCAGCCGGTCACCGAACCCCCGGTCATACCGGTGTAGTTGAGGAACCGCCCGGCGTGGTCGGCCCGTGCACCGGATGCCTCCGGCACCCCCGCGGCGGCCGCCGCCCGTGCGGAGGCGCCGGCGACCAGCCCTGCCGCCGCCGTCCCGATGAACCGCCGCCGATCGACCCTGCCGAAGTCCATCCCCTGTCCCTTCCTCCCGTTTCCGTCCAGCGAAGTGGCAGAGGTACGTCCCGCACCAGTACGCGATTTCGGCCACACCCGCCCCGTCCCACGCCCAGCGCAACGCCCGCACCGACCGGTGGTCACGCGGAGTCACTCCGGCACGGGTGTACGGGAGTGCTGGGAGGGGTGCCGGACCGTGCCCCCGTCTCACCACCCCGTCAGCAGCAGATGGTTGAGGAGCAGGGCCAGGATCGCCTGGGCGGCGAGCCAGGCGCGCGGGCGGGGGAGCAGTGCGCAGGCCGGGAGGAGCCAGAGGGCGAAGGGCAGCCAGATGCGTTCCGTCTCCGCCTTGCTCATGCCGGACAGGTCGGCGACCAGCAGGGCGAGCAGTGCGGCGGTGACGAGGAGGGCCAGCCGTGTCTCCGCCGGGTGGGTGCGGTCCGGGCGGGGGAGCAGCACCGTGGTCGTCCGGCGCAGGCCCGCCGCCGTGGCCGGGCCGGTGATCAGGGCGGTGCAGGCCAGGTTGGCCCAGACCCAGTAGCCGTAGGGGCGGGTGCCGCCGACGCCCTGGTAGTAGCGCGTGACGAGCAGGTGGTAGGCCTGCCACCAGTCGAAGCCGGCGAGCGTGAACAGCACGGGGAACACGGCCAGTCCGGCGAGCAGGGAGAGGAGAAGCGCCGGGCGTTCGCGCAGTCCGGAGCGGCCCAGTGCGAGGACCGCCGCGGCGATCAGCGCGAACAGCGTGAGGCCGTAGGAGAGATAGCAGGTCAGTCCGGAGAGCAGGCCCGAGGCCACCGCGCAGACATGCGACCGGCGGGTCAGGGCCAGGGCGAACAGTGCCGGCGACCAGGCGGCGACGGCCGCGAAGTACCCGTCGGCGGACGTGCCCTGCCACACCGCGGCCGGGGCCAGCACCAGGAACGGCGCGGCCCGGCGGGCGAGCGTCTCGTCGGCCAGCGCGCGCAGCGCGACCAGCACGGCCACGCATCCCGTGGCACCCACGGTGATGCACCACATCCCGGCCCAGCCGCCGCCCCGGAGCCCGATCCGGTCCAGCAGGACGAAGGTGAGCGTGGCGGCCGGCGGATGCCCGGCGATATGGGCGGGCCAGGGATCGGGGGTGCCGCTGACGATGTGGTGCGTGAAGTCGCGCAGGGTGGCCGGGATGTCGTGGAAGCGGCCGATGACCCGGAGGTACTCGTTGCTGGTGGTCAGCCGGCCCGCGATGCCCCGGTGCCAGCCGTCGATCAGGGCGAGCGACAGGATCCAGGCAAGGGCGCTCGCCCAGGCCACCGCGAGCAGCCCGCGCCAGGGCAGCCGGGCCGCGACCGCGGGGCCGTACGCCACGGTGGCCG
This sequence comes from Streptomyces sp. NPDC052101, assembly GCF_040680235.1. Taxonomy (NCBI): domain Bacteria; kingdom Bacillati; phylum Actinomycetota; class Actinomycetes; order Kitasatosporales; family Streptomycetaceae; genus Streptomyces; species Streptomyces sp. NPDC052101. Next base: position 86,650 of record NZ_JBFAWH010000010.1, on the reverse strand, counting down.
CCGCCACCGCCAGCGCCGCTGGGGTGCCGGGCCCGACATGCGGGTCCCAGTCGGCGAAGACCGGTGGCCAGTGGACGAACAGGGTGTGGCGGGTGTCCTGGATGTGCCGGCCGACGACAACGGCCGCCGTCACGAGCAGGGCGGCGGCGCCGGCGGCGTACAGGTCGCGGCGGAGAGATCGGGTCACACCGGAACGCTAGGCCGGAGGACCGGCAACCGGCCGCCGACCGGGCAGGACGTCAGCGTTTCGTCACCGGTCACGGACCCGTTTCCGGGGGTCTGTCGGCCTACGGTCGGGACATGCGCGACCATCCCCGGCTTCCCACCTCCCCAGGCTTCTGGCGCAGCCCGCTGCGCGGCCCCTGGCTCACCTCGGTGCTCGGCCTCGTCCTGCTCGTCGGCATCACCGTGCTGTTCGTGACCGGACTGGTGTCGTACGCCGCCTACAACCCGGGCCTGTCCCGGGTGAACGACCAGACACCGGACAAGGGCATCCTGGGCTTCTACCTGTTCGCCTGGCCCACCGACCCGGTGTGGCTGTACCGGCTCACCCAGGGCGTCCATGTGACGCTCGGCATCACCCTGATCCCCGTCCTGCTGGCCAAACTGTGGTCGGTGGTGCCGAGGCTCTTCACCCTGCCGCCGGCCCGCTCCGTGACCCACGCGCTGGAGCGGATCTCGCTGTTGCTGCTGGTCGGCGGCGGCCTGTTCGAGTTCACCACCGGGGTGCTCAACGTCCAGCTGGACTATGTCTTTCCCGGCTCGTTCTACCCGCTGCACTTCTACGGGGCATGGGTGTTCTTCGCCGCCTTCCTCGCCCACGCCGCGCTCAAGACACCGGCCGCGGTCCGCACCGTACGCAGGCGGCGGCACGAGGAGAGCGACCTGGTCTCCCCGCGTCCCGCGCCGCCCACCGTCTCCCGGCGCGGCGCGCTGGGACTGGTCGGCGGGGGTTCCCTGCTGCTGTTCCTGACCACGGTCGGACAGAGCCTCGGCGGACCCTTCCGGCGTACGGCCCTGCTCGCGCCGCACGGCACGGCCGATCCCGGCGGCGGCCCGAACGGCTTCCAGATCAACAAGACGGCCGCCTACGCCGGCATCACCGCGGCCGACACGCACGAGGACGCCTGGCGGCTCGTGGTCACCGGCCGCACCGGCACCGTCCGGCTCAGCCGCGCCCAGCTGCTCAGACTGCCGCAGCACAGCGCGTCGTTGCCCATCGCCTGCGTGGAGGGCTGGTCTACCGCCGACCAGTGGTGGCGCGGGGTGCGGCTGCGCGACCTCGCGGCGCTCGTCGGCTACGACGGCGATCCGCCGGACGTGTTCGTGGAGTCCCTGCAACGGCACGGCGCCTTCCGCCGCGCGGCCCTGCGCGCCAACCAGGTGGCCGACGGGCGCTCCCTGCTCGCCCTCTCCGTCAACGGCGAGGAACTGTCCCCCGACCACGGCCACCCGGCGCGGATCATCGTGCCAGCGGCACCCGGTGTGCTCAACACCAAGTGGGTGGCCCGACTGACCTTCGGAGACCTGTGATGCCGCGTCGTCCCCCGCTGGGCAGCCCCCTCCAACTGCTGCTGCTCGTCTGCTCGTTCGCGCTCGCCGCGTACGCCGGGATCCGGCTGCTCGCCGGCGACTGGCTCGGGGTGGCGCTGTGGATCGTGGGCGCCGCGCTGCTGCACGACCTCGTCCTGCTGCCGCTGTACACGGTGGCCGACCGGGCGGTCGTACGCGGACTCGGGGCGGCCGGACGGCGTGGCTGGACGCTCTACGTACGCGTCCCGGCGACGCTGTCCGGGCTGCTCCTGCTCGTCTGGTTCCCGCTGATCAGCGGGATGGTGGCCGGGCCCTACCGGTCGGCCACCGGCCTCTCGCCGGACGGCTTCCTCACCCGCTGGCTGCTGATCACCGCCGTACTCTTCGGCGGTTCGGCGTTGCTGCTGGGCCTGCGGGTGCGCAGGGCCACGAAGCGACGGCCGTCCGCGCCCCACTGAGCGACGGGCCGCCAGCCGGCCCTGCGCGCGTACCGCAGCAGGGCCGGGGTGCCGAGGCGCGCCCAGGGGAAGGGGGCACCGGCGGCCCGCGCGGCACCGAACGTGTCGACGACCTGGACCCGGGCGCGTTCGTCGACGTGTCCCGGCAGGGTCTCGGCGATCAGCAGACCGCCCGGGCGCAGCAGCGCGGCCACCCGCTGCAGCAGGGCGGACGGCTCTCCGCCGATGCCGATGTTGCCGTCCATCAGCAGCACGGTGTCCCACCGGCCCTCGCCGGGCAACCGCTCGAAGACCGAGCGCCGCAGCGCCTGCCCGCCGAGCCCGACGGTGTGGTCGACGGCGGCCTCGCTGACGTCGATGCCGAGCACGGTACGGCCGCGGGCGGCGAGTTCCGCGACGAGCCGGCCGGGACCGCAGCCGACGTCCAGGACGGCGCCCTCGCAGCGGTCCAGCACCGCCCGGTCCACGGCGTCCGCGCTGCCGCACCAGCGCTCCACCTCCAGCGGCAGCAGCCAGCCGTCGGCGCGGCGCAGGAACAGCGGGCCGCGGCCGGTGCGCAGCGCGGCCGCGTAGGGGTCCGCGGCCGCCCAGGCGACAGAGCCGCCCATCACCGGGTGACCGGTGTGCAGCGGGCCAGCCGGGCGGCGAACCGCCCGTGCGGGGCCAGCGCGGCGACCGCGCGCGCGTCGGCGGCGGTGTCGACGTCCCGCAGCCGGGGCAGCTCGCGCACCCGCAGCCCGGCGGCCAGCAGCCGCTCCCGCTGCACCGCCCCGGTCTGCGGCGTCGACATGGGCACCCCGCGCAGCAGCGCCGGGTCGGGCTCGGCCAGACCCAGGGCCCAGAAGCCGCCGTCCTCGGCCGGACCGAAGTACGCGTCGCAGCCCGCGAAGTCCACGGCGAGCAGCTCCGGTGTCACCTGCGGGGTGTCCATGCCGATGAGCAGGGCCGGGCCGGTGCAGTGCGCGAAGGCGTCCGCCAGCCGCTCGTCCAGCCCGCCCGCGCACTGCGGCAGCACCTCGAAGCCGGGCGGCAGCCAGGGTCCCGGCGCCCCGTCGAGGACGAGGACCCGCCGGGTCGCGGGAGCCGCCGCCACGGCGTGCAGGGTGTCGACGAGCGCCGCCTCCGCGAGCCGGGCCGCCTCTCGCGGGGTGAAGGGCGGGGTGAGCCGGGTCTTGACGCGTCCCGGGAGCGGTTCCTTGGCGATGACAAGAAGCGCGGTCATCGTACGAGCCCCCCGTCGGCCGGGGTCTCGGCGAGCACGCGGCTCATGTCCCGCACCGCCTGCCAGGTGCCGCGCCAGGTGCCCGTCACCTTGGAGGCGCCGGTGCGAGGCCGGTAGGGCACGTCGTGCTCGGCGATACGCCAGCCGGCGTCGGCCGCGCGGACGACCATCTGCAGGGGATAGCCGCTGCGCCGGTCGGTGAGACCGAGCGCGAGCAGCGGCTCACGTCGGGCGGCGCGCAGCGGACCCAGATCGTGCAGGCGCAGCCCGGTACGGCGGCGCAGCATCCGGGCCAGCGCGAGATTGCCCGCGCGGGCGTGCGCGGGCCAGGCACCCCGGCCCTCGGGGCGCCGCCGGCCGAGCACCAGGTCGGCCGCGCCCTCCCGGATCTCCCGCACGAAGGGCACCAGCAGCGCGGGGTCCAGGGAGGCGTCGCAGTCGCAGAAGCACACGACGTCGCTCGTGGCCGCGGTCAGCCCGGCGTGGCAGGCGGCGCCGAAGCCGCGCCGCGGCTCGTGCACCACCGTCGCGCCGAGCGCGCGGGCGAGGTCGGCGGAGCCGTCGGTGGAACCGTTGTCGACGACGAGGGCGCGCCAGCCCGCCGGGATCCGGCCGAGCACCCAGGGCAGGGCCTCGGCCTCGTCCAGGCAGGGCAGCACCACGTCGACGTCCGTGGAAGTGGTCGTCACGGTTTCAGCCTACGAACGCCAATCGGGCATATCGGACTCGCGGTCCTTACGAAACGCGGACGCCCGGCCCAGGGCGCGCCACCGCCGGACCTGCGGTGCGACGCTTGGGGCATGCAATCGCCGTACGAGCCCCACGAGACCGAAACCGCAGGCGGGGCGGCCCGGATCCTGGTCGTCGACGACGATCCGACCGTCGCCGAGGTCGTCACCGGATATCTGCACCGCGCCGGCTATCTGGTCGACCGCGCCGACGACGGCCCGACCGCCCTCACTCGCGCCGCCGCGCACCGGCCCGACCTCGTGGTGCTCGACCTGATGCTGCCCGGCATGGACGGCCTGGAGGTGTGCCGGCGGATGCGGGACCGCGGGCCCGTGCCGGTCATCATGCTCACCGCCCGCGGCGACGAGGACGACCGCATCCTGGGCCTGGAGGTCGGCGCCGACGACTACGTCACCAAGCCCTTCAGCCCCCGCGAACTGGTCCTGCGCGTGGAGTCGGTACTGCGCCGCAGCCGCCCCGCGGCCACGGGGCACCGGCTCGCCGCGGCCGGACTCTCGATGGACCCCGACGCCCGCAGGGCGACCAAGAACGGCAGCGAACTCGCCCTCACTCTCAGGGAGTTCGACCTGCTCGCCTTCTTCCTGCGGCACCCCGGCCGGGCCTACAGCCGCGAGGACCTGATGCGCGAGGTCTGGGGCTGGGACTTCGGCGACCTGTCCACCGTCACCGTCCATGTCCGCCGGCTGCGCGGCAAGGTCGAGGACGACCCGGCACGGCCCCGCCTGATCCAGACGGTCTGGGGCGTGGGCTATCGCTTCGAGCCCGGAGAGGCGGTGCTCTGACCATGCGTGACACCCTTCTCATCGCCCTCTACGCCTTCGCGGGCGCCGCCGCCGCGGGCGTCGCGGGAGCGGGTGTGCTGCGGCTGATCCGGCGACGCTCGCTCACCGCCTCCCTAGCCGTCGTCGCGGCCGTCGGCGTCGTCGCCATGCTCGCCGGCACGCTGGCCGTCGCCTGGGCGATGTTTCTGTCCTCGCACGACCTGAGTGTGGTCACCACCGTCGTCGCCATGGCTGCCGTGGTCTCCCTGGCCACCGCACTGGTGCTCGGCCGCTGGGTCGTGGCCCGCAGCCGCGCCCTCGCCGACGCCGCCCGCTCCTTCGGTGACGCCGGTTCCTTCGCCGCCCCGCACGGCCCCGCCACCGCCGAACTGGACGCCCTCAGCCGCGAGTTGGCCGCGACCAGCGCCCGGCTCGCCGAGTCCCGCGAGCGGGAGCGGGCGCTGGAGAAGTCCCGGCGCGAACTGGTCGCCTGGATCTCGCACGATCTGCGCACCCCGCTGGCCGGACTGCGCGCCATGTCCGAGGCGCTGGAGGACGGGGTGGCCGCCGATCCCGACCGCTACCTCAAGCAGATGCGCACCGAGGTCGAACGGCTCAACGACATGGTCGGCGACCTCTTCGAACTCTCCCGTATCCACGCGGGCACGCTCCCGCTGAGTCCTGTCCGGATCTCCCTGTACGACCTGGTCGGCGACGCGCTGGCGGGCGCCGACCCGCTCGCCAGGGAAAACGGCGTACGCCTCGTGGGCGACCACGTCGAACCCGTGCCGGTCGAGGTCGACGGCAAGGAGATGACCCGGGTGCTGGGCAACCTCCTGGTCAACGCCATCCGCCGGACCCCGCCCGACGGCACGGTCGCCATCGCCGCCGAACGCACCGAGGACGGAGTGGTCCTGTCCGTCACCGACGGCTGCGGCGGCATTCCCGAGGAGGATCTGCCGCGCGTCTTCGACACCGGCTGGCGCGGCACCGACGCCCGCACGCCACCGGCGGGCGCGGGCCTCGGCCTGGCCATCGTCCGGGGCATCGTGGAGGCCCACCAGGGCCGGGCCAGCGTGCGCAACATCCCCGGAGGCTGCCGCTTCGAGGTGACTCTGCCAGTTCCGACGTCGTAAGTCGCAGGCATCGTTCCCGTTTTCGCTGTGACTCCTCCCTGCGTGAGCCCCCAAGCAGCCGCGTTCCGGCCCTGCTTCAGCCCTCGCCCGGTTCCGCCCACGCGAACTCCCGCATCCCCTCGGCGAACCCGACCCGCGGCTGCCACCCCAGCGCGGAGCGCAGGCGGGAGGAGTCCGCGGTGATGTGCCGTACGTCGCCCAGCCGGTACTCCCCGGTGACCACGGGTTCCGGTCCGCCGTACGCGGCCGCCAGCGCCCGTGCCAGTTCGCCGACGGTACGCGGCTCACCGCTGCCGGTGTTGTACGCGGTGAGGACACCCGGGGCGGCCGGCGCCTCCAGCGCCGCCACGTTGGCCGCCGCCACGTCCCGGACATGGACGAAGTCCCGCCGCTGCCGTCCGTCCTCGAACACCCGCGGGGCCTCGCCGCGGGCCAGGGCCGAGCGGAAGAAGGACGCGACCCCGGCGTACGGGGTGTCGCGCGGCATCCGGGGGCCGTACACGTTGTGGTAGCGCAAGGACACCGCCGCCCCACCCGTGCTGCGGGCCCAGGCGGCGGCCAGGTGCTCCTGCGCCAGCTTGGTCGCGGCGTACACGTTGCGCGGATCGGCCGGCGCGTCCTCGTCGACGAGCCCGGGGCTCAGCTGTGCGCCGCAGTGCGGGCACACGGGCTCGAACCGTCCCGCGTCGAGGTCGGCGACGCTGCGCGGACCGGGGCGTACGACCCCGTGCCGCGGGCACGCGTAACGTCCCTCGCCGTACACCACCATCGACCCCGCGAGCACCAGGCGCCGTACCCCCGCCTCCGCCATGGCCGCGACCAGCACCGCCGTGCCGAGGTCGTTGCGCGAGACGTACTCCGCCGCGTCGGCGACACCGTCGCCGAGTCCGACCATCGCCGCCTGATGGCACACGGCGTCCACCCCGGCCAACGCCCGCGCGACCGAGACCGGATCGCGCACGTCCCCGCCGGTGTCGGCGCGGACGTCGTACACGAGTGGCTCATGCCCGCTCGCCCGCAGCGCCTCGACGACATGGGACCCGATGAAACCGGCACCGCCGGTGACCAGTACACGCATACGGCCACGCTAGACGCGCACGGCACCGTGACCGGGGCACGCGACCGTCGCGTCATGACTTCGTAAGGGCGGGACGCACGGGACCGCGGATGCATGAGCGTTTCAAGAATTTCCGTCAACAACGTTGACTCCGCGGTGCGGCGCCCTCACATTACCTATCAGTAGAACCCAGCGGTAATCCCGCGAACAGGCACTTCGCGGCCGTCGCCCTGCGTGCGCCCACGTATCCACGCCCCGGCGGCCGGCACTTCCCCACGCTCTGAGCCGCATTCTCGCGCACCGGCACGCGGGCGGGCACCGCCATGCCCGCCCGCTCGGTGTCCCCATCCCGAGAAGAGGGAGCACATGCCCATGTCCGCACTGCGCCGTGCCGTCGCAGCGACCTTCGCGCTGGCCGGCGCGCTGACCCTAGGCCTCACCGCCACACCCGCCCAGGCCGCCACCACCCTGAACTACGCCGCCCTCGGGGACAGTTACAGCGCCGCCTCCGGCGTCCTGCCCATCGACGCGAGCAATCTGATCTGCCTGCGCTCCACGGCCAACTACCCCCACGTCATCGCCGCCGGCACCGGCGCCCGGCTGACCGACGTCACCTGCGGCGCCGCCCAGACCAAGGACTTCACCGAGTCGCAGTACCCCGGAGTCGCCCCGCAGACGGACGCGGTCACCGCGGACACCGACCTGGTGACGCTGACCATCGGCGGCAACGACAACGGCACCTTCATCAACGCCATGCTCGCCTGCGGGACCGCGGGCATCTTCAGCGGAGGCAACGGCAGCCCCTGCAAGGACATCTACGGCAGCACCTTCGACGACGCCATCGACGCGAACACCTACCCCGCGCTGAAGAGCGCGCTGCGCAGCGTCCGGGCCAAGGCACCGGACGCCCGTGTCGCGGTCCTCGGCTACCCGTGGATCACCCCCGCCAAGGCCGACCCGTCCTGCTTCGCCCAACTCCCGGTCGCCTCCGGTGACGTGCCGTACCTGCACGCCCTGCAGGCCCATCTCAACGCCGTCGTCCAGCGCGCCGCCGAGGAGACCGGGGCCACGTACGTGGACTTCTCCCAGGTGTCCGAGGGCCACGACGCCTGCCGGCCCATCGGGACCCGGTGGATCGAGCCGCTTCTGTTCGGTACGAACATCGTGCCGGTCCACCCCAACGCGCTCGGTGAACAGCACATGGCCGAACAGACCCTGAACGTCCTCGGCCTCGACTGACCGGTCCCGACGACCCCGAGGTCACGCCCGTGCGCCGCCGTCGACCTGCAGCACCGCGCCCGTCACGAAGGAGGCGCGGTCGCTCAGCAGCCAGGCGGCGGCCTCGGCGATCTCCTCGGGGCCGGCCGCGCGGCGCAGCGGGGTCACGGCCGTCAACCGCTCCTGGAGACCGGGGGACCGCTCCTCCCACGCCCGGATCATCTCCGTCAGCGTGTTGCCGGGGGCGATCGCATTGACCCGGATGCCTTCGGGGCCGTAGGTCACGGCCGCCGACTCCGTCAGGCTGTTCACCGCCCGCTTCATCGCACCGTACGCCGGCAGCTCGGGGTTGCCCCGCAGACTGCCGACGGACGAGTTGTTGACGAGGGCACCCGTCCCCGCGGTGGCCCGGATGGCGGCGACCTCGGCGGCCATGGCCAGCCAGACGCCCTTCAGGTTCACCGTGTAGACCTCGTCGAACTCGCCCTCCGGCAGCTCGTCCATGGGGCCGGGCCGCTGGAACGTCGCACCGTTGTTGAAGGCGATGTCGAGACGGCCGTAAAGGCTGACGGTACGGTCCACGGCGGCGCGCACGCTCGCCGCGTCGGCCAGATCGCACACGGCGTAGTCCGCGGTGCCGCCCGCCGCGCGGATCTCCTCGGTCACCGCCTTCAGCTGCGCCTCCGTGCGAGCCGCGAGGAGCACCTGGGCCCCTTCCCGGGCGAACAGCCGCGCCGCGGCGGCGCCGATCCCGCGGCCGGCACCGCTGACGAAGGCAACCTTCCCGGCCAGCAGGCCAGAGGCGAGCGATGCGGGAGCTTCGATGGGCTGTGTGTTCTCCATGGCAGCGAGCCTGCGCCCGTGAGCAGGGCGTATCCAGGCACCGGCAGTACCTGGATCAGTCGCGCGGCATCCGCGCACACTGGAGGCGTGGACAGAGCGGAACTGGCGACCTTTCTGCGCAGCAGGCGCGAGCGGATCGGCCCCGCCGACGTGGGCCTGCCCGCCGGGCCGCGCCGGCGCACACCGGGGCTGCGCCGCGAGGAGGTGGCGCGACTGGCGTATATCTCCACCGAGTACTACACCCGGCTGGAACAGGCCCGTGGCCCGCGCCCGTCGCACGAGGTGCTGACCGGGCTGGCCCGCGCCCTGCGGCTGACGGACGCCGAACGCGGCCACCTCCACCTCCTGGCCGGCGCCCCGCCGTGCCCACCGCCCGGCCCCTCGCGCGAGGTGCCGCAGAGCATTCTCGACCTGGTGCACCGGCTGCCGCGGTCCGCCGCCTTCGTGACCTCCGCCCTGCTGGAGGTCCTCGCCTGGAACGAGCTGGCGGCCGCCCTCATGGAGGACTTCTCGGCCCTGTCCCGACGCGACCGCAACCTGGCCCGCCGTGCCTTCCTCGGGCCGCGTCCCGCGGGGCGGCGACTGTACGGCGTGTCCGACGCCGACGCGTTCGCCCGCCACGCCGCCCGGCGCCTGCGCTCCACCGCCGCCCGCTACCCCGACGACCCCGAGGTCAGCGCGCTGATCCGCGAACTCCGCACCGGCAGCGAGGAGTTCACCCGGCTGTGGGACTCCCACGACGTGGCCGCGGAACCCACCCTGCGCAAGACGTTCCAGCACCCGCTGGTCGGGCCGGTCACCGTCGACTGCGACGCCCTCGACGTCACCGGCCGCGACCAGCAGGTCGTCATCTACACCGCCGTCCCCGGCTCGCCCTCCGAGGAAGCGCTCCGGCTGCTGTCGGTCATCGGCACCCAGCGCATGGACGCGCCCCACGGACCGAGCGCGCCCTGATCACAGTCACTCGGAGACGTGGTCAGCAGTACAGGTTGCTGCCGGGCGGGACGCCGAGGATCTGGGTGAAGCGCTGGTAGGCGTCGACGCGGCTCTGGACCTGGGCCGGGTTCTTGCCGTCGCATTCCAGGGAGCCGTTGATGGACCGGATGGTCTGGCCGAAGCCGGCGCCGTCGACTATGGCGTTGTGCGGGGTCATGGTGCCGGGTCCGGACTGGGTGTTCCAGTACCACAGGCCGGTCTTCCAGGCGATGGCCGGGTCGTTCTCGACCTGCCAGGGGTTGTCCAGGAGGTCGATGCCGAGGGCGTCACCCGCGGCCTTGTAGTTGAAGTTCCAGGACAGCTGGAGGGGGCCGCGTCCGTAGTAGGCGGCCTGTCCCGCCGGGCAGCCGTACGGCTGGCTCCGGTCGCAGTAGGTCGGGTAGTTGGCGGTGTTCTGCTCGACGACGTACACCAGCCCGCCGGTCTCATGGCTGACGTTGGCGAGGAAGGCGGCGGCCTCCTGCTTCCTGACCGTGTCGCTTCCGGTGTCCGCGAAGCCGGGGTAGGCGCTCAGGGCCTGGACGAGCCCGCTGTAGGTGTAGAAGGAGTTCCGGTTCGGGAACATCTGGTTGAACTGGCTTTCGGAGACGGCGAATCCGGAAGGGGTGCCGCTCCCGCCGCCGGCCGGAGCGTTCCACTTCTGGTGCGCGCCGCCCGTACAGGTCCAGATCTGCAGCCGCGTGCTGTTGGCGCTGTTGTTGTCCCGCACGTCGAGACACTTGTTCGCGGCCGGGTTGACGATGTCGTGGGCCGCGGTGACCACCCACTGCTGGTTGGCGCCGCCGCCGCAGTCCCACAGCTGGACCGCCGCGCCGTCGGCGGTGCCGCGGTCGACGACGTCCAGGCACTTGCCGAGCGCCCGCAGGGTTCCGTCGCCGGGGTTCGACCAGTTCTGGGCGTTGGTTCCGTTGCAGTCGTAAAGCTGTACGGCTGTGCCGTTGGCGGTGCCGGCTCCGGCCACGTCGACGCACTTGCCGGCCAGTCCGGTGATCCGGCCGTCCGCGGCCTGGGCGGGTGCGGCGGTGAACAGCGCGGCGAGCGGGGCGGCGACGACCCCGGCCGCCAGGAGGCGTGCGAGATGTCTCAAGCGTATGTGTCCGTAGGGGAGTTGGGTGAGGCGGAGGTGCATCGACGGGTTCTCCTGTCCTGGTCGAGTGGACGGGTCGCGGAGTCGGCCGGGGCGGCCGCCCGGGGTCGGTCGGGGACGGTCTGTGTGAGGACGGTCTGTGTGACGACGATGTGGCCGGCGTCGGGATCGAGGCTTCCGCCAAGCCGGCTGAAGGCGCCGTCGGTCAGGTCCAGGCACTTGGGTTGCTGCGGAGTGGAGGCGAACGTGCCCCGGTCGTTGACGCGGACCACCAGCGACCTGCCGTTGGCGGTGTTGGTGACCTGTACCAGGGTGCCGAAGGGCAGTTGGGGCCGGCGGCTGAGCGAGGTCGCCGCGGTGTCGGCGTCGTTGTCGAACAGCTCGCCGCTGGCCGTGCGGGCACCGGGCGGCTGGGGGCCGTAGTGGGTCGCCCAGCACTGGTCGGTCGCCGGCGCGGCCGTGGGCGCGGTCCACTTCTGGCCGACTCCGCCGCCGCAGCTCCAGATCCGGATCCTGGTGCCGTTGGCGGGGTTGCCGTCGGTGACGTCCAGGCACTTGTTCGCCTGCCGGTTGACGATGTCGTGGGCGGCGGTGACGGTCCATTTCTGGTTCGCGCCGCCGGTACAGCTCCACAGCTGCACCTTGGCTCCGTCGGCGGTCGAACCGCCCGTCACGTCCAGGCACTTGCCCAGGGCGCGGATGGTGCCGTCGGCGCCGACCGTCCACTGCTGGGCGCCGGTGCCGTTGCAGTCGTAGAGCTGGACGGGCGTGCCGTCGGCGGAGTGGGCGCCGGCGACGTCGAGGCACTTGCCGGCGAGCCCGGTGACGGCGCCCGTGGCGGCCTGGGCGGGGGCGGCGGTGAGCAGGCATGCGGAGAGACCGAGTGCGCCTGCGAGGACGGCAGCGGAGAGGGACCTGGCCATGGACAGGGTGGCCCTTTCGGTGGGGTGGCTGTCGGCTGAAGTTAGAGGTCCAGACCAATTCCGTCAAGTAGTGAAGTAAGCCATGAGGAAAGGGGGTTGGGGCCCGCTGCCCAGCAGTCGCGACATGAGGGAAAATAGTTGCCGGGAGAAACCACGGGGAACGCGCGAAAGGCCCGCCATGCCGCACCTCACCATCGACTACTCCTCCCGCCTGGCCGGAGCCTTCGATGTCCGTGCTCTTGTGAAGGAAATGCACCCGCTTGTGGTCGAGGAGTCCGGTTCGTCGGGCGTGTGCAAGACATTGGTGCGCCAGGCGGATACGTACGTCGGCGACACGCCGAACGAGGAGACCGTTTTCGTCCACGTGGAAGTCGGCCTCATGCCCGGCCGCTCCGAGGCGCACAAGGCGCGGCTCTCCGACAGCGTTCTGGCCCTGCTCGCCAAGCACGTGCCACTGGGTGACGGTGCGGAGGGTCAGGCGGTCATCTCCGTGGAGGTGCGCGACCTTGCCGCTTCCTACCGGCTCTCACCGTCCGTGCGCTGAACCGCCCGGCCGGGTCCGGTCACCGCGCCACGGGGGCGCGACCCGCACCGAATTCGGTTGTCCGTCGCGCCGCCCCCGCACTACCTTGCCGCAGTGGATCTTTTCTTACGCTCGTGGACGGCGCTGCGCACCGCGGTCGCCGAACTCCCGGACGAGTACTTCGAACGACCGTCCGGCTGTGCCGGCTGGCTGGTCCGGGACCTGGTGTGCCACCTGGTGATCGATGCCCAGGACGTCCTGATCACCCTGGTCACGCCCGCCGATACCGAACCGACCGTGGACGCGGTCACCTACTGGAAGCTGGTCGAGCCCCCGACCGGCGAGGATCCGCTCGATGCGCTGATCCCCAGGCTGGCCGCCGCCTACGGCGAGCCGCGGTGGCTGAAGTTCCACCTGGACGACGTCGGTTCGGCGGCGGGCCGCGCCGCGGAGCTGGCCGACCCGGCCGTCCGCGTCAGCACCCGCGACGAGGTGCTGACCGTCGGTGACTACCTGTCCGCGTACGTGGTCGAGTGGACCCTGCATCACCTCGATCTGATCGCCCGTCTGCCGGCGGCCGCCGAGCCGCCCGCCGAGACCCTCGCGGCGGCGCGCGCGTCACTGGAGGAGATCGCCGGCACCGCTTTCCCCGCCGCGCTCTCCGACAAGGACGCGTTGCTGATCGGCACCGGGCGCCGTACGCCGACGGACGCGGAGCGGGCCGTGCTGGGCGAACTCGCCGCCAGAATCCCGTTCGTTCTCGGCTGAACGGCCCGTCCCCGCTCATCTGATGAGATGATCTTCGTATTCGGTCACTACCATGTGACCTCAAGACAACCATTCGACACGGTCCGTTAGTTACGTGCCGTTCGGGGTCGCCGATGCCAGGGACCGCTCCCCGGGCTGCGGTGATCTTCCTGTCCAGGAGGACCTTCCGCATGTTCCGACGTATTGGCAACACAGTCGTCCGACATCCTGTGTGGACGATCGTGGCTTGGCTGATCGCCGCGGTGGCGATCGTTGCCACCGCACCGAGTCTGCCCTCGAACAGCGACGAGAGCAGCTTCCTACCCAAGAGTTATGAATCCATCAAAGCGGCGGAGCTCCAACAGAAGGCGTTCCCCAGCGCCTTCACCCCGTCCGCGATCGCGCTGTACCAGCGCACCGACGGCGGCACGCTGACCGCCGCCGACAAGCAGGACGTCGCCCGGATCACCACCGAACTGGGCAACAAGCACATCGACCAGGTGCAGAAGGTCGTCCCCGGCCTGCCGTCCAAGGACGGCAGGTATGACCTGACCCTGGTGCAGATGGACAGCAAGAACGCCGGTCAGCCCAAACAGGCGGACGCGGCCAAGGTGTTGCGCGACGACGTCAAGCAACTGGCCAAGGGCACGCATCTCGATGTGAAGCTCGGCGGTTCCGCCGCCCAGGCCCTCGACCAGCAGGACTCGTCCAAGCGCGGACAGGCACTGATCGGTATCGGCACCTTCGTGATCATCTTGGTGACGCTGCTGATCATCTTCCGGGCACCGATCCTGGCCGTACTTCCCCTGGTGCTGATCGGCCTGGTGTCGGCCATCGCCAACGGCCTGATCGCCTACGCCACCAAGCTGTTCGACCTCCAGGCCAACAGCTCGATCTCGTCGATCCTGATCGTCGTGCTCTTCGGCGTGGGCACGGACTACTTCCTGTTCCTGATGTTCCGCTACCGCGAACGCCTGCGCTCCGGTGACGAACCCAAGCAGGCCATGATCAACGCGGTCGACCGGGTCGGTGAGGCCATCGCCTCGGCGGCCGGCGCGGTCATCATCGCGTTCCTCGCCCTGGTGCTGTCCACCCTCGGCTTCCTCAAGCAGATGGGCCCGGCGCTCGCCATCGCGGTCGGCGTCACCCTCGTCGCGGGTCTGACCCTGATCCCGGCCGTGGTCTCGCTCATCGGACCGAAGGTCTTCTGGCCTTCCAAGTCCTGGCAGAAGGAGCCGGAGAACGCCCGGTTCGCCGCGCTCGGCCGCGGTGTGCAGCGCCGCCCGGCGCTCACCGCCGCGGTGTCCGGCCTCATCCTGGTCGCGCTGTCGCTCGGCACCCTCAGCTTCCATGCCACGTTCGACCTGGCATCGGGCTCCATGCCGAAGACCAAGGAGTCCATGGTCGTACAGGACCAGATGCAGAAGGCGTACTCTGCGGGCGCCGCGGCACCCACCGACGTCTACCTGTCCAGCACCGACGGCAAGCCGCTGGACAAGGCCGGCTTCGACACGTACGCGCAGAAGCTCGGGGCCGTGGACGGGGTCGCCAGTGCCCGGATGACCCAGCTGAACAAGGACGGCACCACCGCGGACTTCACCGTCACGCTCAAGTACGAGGCGTCCACGGACAAGGCGATCGACACCGTCGGCACGGTGCGCGACGTCGCCCACTCCAACGCCCCTGACGGCACCAAGGCGGTCGTCGGCGGTATGTCCTCGATCTTCAAGGACATCAACACCGCGGTGAACCACGACTACCGGACGGTCTTCCCGGTGGCCGCCCTCCTCATCATGGTCATCCTGGGCCTGCTGCTGCGCAGCGTGGTCGCCCCCTGGTACCTGATGGCCTCCGTGGGCCTCGGGTTCGGCGCCACCCTCGGTGCCACCGTCTGGATCTTCCAGAAGGGCCAGGGGCACTCGGGTCTGATGTTCATGCTCCCGGTGATCATGTATCTGTTCGTGGTCGCCATCGGCACCGACTACAACATCCTCATGATCGCCCGGCTCCGCGAGGAGGCCCGCGAGGGCCGCGAGCCGCGCGAGGCGGCCGGCATGGCGCTGCGGCACGCCGGACCGACCGTCGCCGCGGCCGGCTTCATCCTGGCGGCGACCTTCGCCACGATGATGCTGGCGGGCAACTCGCTGCTCACGGAGATGGGTTTCGCGGTGTCCTTCGGCATCGCCGTCGCCGCCTTCGTCATGGCGATGTTCTTCACGCCGAGCCTCACCGCCCTGATCGGCCACGCCGCGTGGTGGCCGGGGCACGGCGACCGGACCGAGGTGACGACGGCCGGGGCGGGCACCGCAGCGAGCGGTTCCGCGCCGACCTACGATTCCGCGGGGCGCCGCAACTAGCGCCAGCATGACAGGGAGCGGGGGAGCCCTGCCGGCCGGAAACGGCCCGGCAGGACTCCCCCGTTCGCACACACCGCGTCGACCACCCGCATCGTCCGGGAGACCGGGCCCGTCCGCCCGACCGGAGCCATGACGGGGAGGCGGCCCGGAATAGTGTCCCGTCGACGGGAATTGATCACGGCATGACTCAAGGACCCGCGCCCCGCTCCCTGTCCGACGCAGCGCTCTCGGACCTGCTCACCAAGCAGCAGTTCGGCACGCTCGCCACCGTGAAGCAGAGCGGCCACCCGCACCTGACCACCATGCTCTACACCTGGGACCCCGAGACCCGCATCGTGCGGCTGTCCACGACCGCCGACCGCGTGAAGGGAAAGCACCTGCGGCGCGATCCGCGGGCCGCGCTGCACGTACAGGGCGGCGACGTATGGTCGTTCGCCGTCGCCGAAGGGTCCGCCGAGGTCTCCGACATCACGACGGTGCCCGGAGACGCGGTCGGGCGGGAACTGCTCGCGATGATCCCGCCGGCCGCGAAACCGGAGGACGAGGACGCCTTCCTCGCCCAGCAGGTCGCCGAGCGCCGGATCGTCATCCGGCTGCACGTGGAACGCCTCTACGGCACCGCCCTGGACATCAACGGCTAGCTCCAGGACCGTCCTCACCGACCCCCACGGGGGCCGCGTCAGACGCCCGCCGCCACCGCCACGCCCAGCACGAGCAGGACCACGCCGGTGGCCAGCCCCAGCCCGCGGCCGACCGCCGGCCTGGTCACGAGCGCTCGACCCCGGTGGACGAGCCAGGTGAACAGCAGGTACCAGCAGGCGTTCACCAGGGCCCAGACCCCGCCCAGCGCGGCACTGGACAGGAACACCGGCCCCGTCCCCGTGACGAACTGCGGCAGGACCGACACCGCGAACACCCCGGCCTTGGGATTGCCGAGACAGGTACCGAGCCCCATCGTCCAGCCACTGCGGAAGCCGGCCCGGTCCGCGCCGGGAGCCGGGGCGGCAGCCGGTCCCGCCTCCCCGGCGCTCGGTGCCGACCGGCGCACGGCCATCAGCGTCCGTACGCCGAGCGCGACCAGCACGATCCCGCCCGCGATCCGTATCGCCGCGTAGGCGCGGGGGCTGGCCAGCAGCACCGCCGACAGACCGCCCGCCGCGGCCACGGACCACAGCAGCAGCCCCGTCGCGTTGCCGACGATGGTGCCCCGGGCCGCACGCAGGCCGCCGGCCAGCACCTGGCGGATCATCACGGCCTGACCGGCCCCCGGGAGCATGGCGAGCAGCCACGTGGTGATCAGGAACGCGGGCAGACGGGTGGGCATTGGGCGGCCTTCCGGGACGGTCGGACGGGGCCGCTCCAGCTTGTCTGACCAGGTCATTTAAGAGAAGTTAAGGGACTTCGGTGCAGCGTTAAGATGACTGCATGCCCGTGGACCCCGGCCGGCTTCGGCTGCTCGCCCTGATCGAGGAGTACGGCTCACTCACGGCGGCCGCCCACGCCCTGCGGCTCACACCGGCCGCCGTGACCCAGCAGGTCGCCAGGGCCGAGCGCGAGTGGCAGGTGCCCCTCGTCCTGCGAGGGCCGCGCGGAGCGCTGCTCACCGAGGCCGGTGCGCTGCTCGCCGCGCACGGGCGGACCGTGACCGCGACGGCCGAACAGGCGGCCGCGGACATGCGGATACTCCTCGGCCAGCTGTCCCTGCGGCTGCGGATCGGCGCCTTCCAGGCCGCCGCCCTGCACCTGGTGCCACCGGCGCTGACGGCGCTGCGCCACCGCCATCCCGACGCCGACGTGTCCGTGGTCGACCTGGTGTCGGAGCGTGGACTGGGCGAGATCGCCGCCGGCCGGCTGGACCTGGCCGTCGTCGCCTCCTGGAGCCGCCCCTTGCCCCCGCTGCCCTCGCACATCGTCGGACACCGGCTGCTGCACGACCCCATGGTCGTGGTGCTCCCCGACGACCATCCGCTCGCCGCCGCCACACCGCCGGGCAGCCCGCTGCGGCTGGGGCAGCTGCGCGATGACGCGTGGGTCGCGATCGTGGCGGGCCACGCCGCGCGCGAACAACTCGACCGGGCCGCCCGCGAGGAGGGCTTCAAGCCCCATGTGCGGTTCGAGACCGAGTCCTTCGACGTCGCCCAGGCCCTCGTCGGCGCGGGCAGCGGCGTGGCCCTGGTCTCCCGCCTGGCCCTCACCGGCATCCCCGGCACCACGCACCGCGAGCTGGACCGGCCGCCGCTGCACCGAGAGATCCACGCGGTGACTCAGTCCGACACGACGCTCACCCCGCTGGTCGAGGTGTTCCTCGGCCTGCTGCGCGATGTGGCCCGCGAACGCACCGCCACCTGGGACGAACAGCCCGGGGACGGCTGACGACGCGGGCCTCACAGAGGCTTGGTCGCGAGGGTCGCCAGGTAGGTGCCGTAGAGCAGGGACACGGTGGTGAGGCCGCCGCACAGCAGGCGGGCTCGGAACGACGGGCCCGTGCGCCATGCCTGTACGAGGGCCCGGGCCGGCGGGATGAGCAGGGGGAACGCGGGGAGGAGGAAGCGCGGCCTGGAGGAGAAGGGGCCGGACACCGCGACCACCGACAGGAGCAGGACACCCGCGAAGACCACCAGCGGCAGCGGGGCGCGGTCCAGGCACAGCAGGCAGAACGACACGATGCCCGCCGCGACGACGACCACGGCCATCGGGTAGGTCGCCCCGTCGCCCTGCCGGGGCATCGACTCCAGGAGACGCAGCGGCCCGGCCGCGAGATCCAGGCGTGAGTTCCAGGCACTCTGCACGTCGAGGTAGCCATGGAACAGGTCACCGGTCCGCCGTCCCACCCACAGCACATAGCCCGCCCAGCCCAGCGGGCTGAGCAGTGTCCCGGCGAGGAGTGCCGGGGACACGCGGGCACGCCGCCGTACGACCTCGTACACGGCCGCGGCGGCGACGGCCGCGGCGGCGGCGATGCCGTTCGGCCGGGCGAGGCCGGCCAGCATCGCCAGCGAGCCCGCGGCCAGCCAGCGGCGGCGCAGCACGGCGTACAGGGACCACACGGCACACGCGGTGAACAGCGGTTCGGTGTAGGCCAGAGTGAGGACGACCGATTGCGGCAGTACCGCCCACAGGGCCACGAGAGCGGTGGCCACCCGCCGCCCGTACAGGTGATGGCCGAGCGTGTAGATCCCGTACGCGGCGATCACCGCACAACTCCAGGCGATCAGCAGCCCGGCCTGCCCCGCGCTGACGGGAAGTAAGAGCCTGAGCGCCCGGATGAGCCCCGGATACAGCGGAAAGAACGCCCAGTCGGTCTGGACCGCGCCCGCGGCGGTGATGCGCAGCCGGCTGCCGTACCCGTGCTCGGCGATGTGCAGATACCAGACCGAGTCCCACGCATGGGCCAGGCTCTTCCCGAACGGGCGGCCGGCGATCGCGTCGACCACCATGACCAAGGCGACCCCGGCGAGACGCACGGCCGCGAAGACGGCGAGCGCCGTGAGAACGCCCGGGGGACCCTCCACCCGACCGCGTCCGGTCTCGCGGGGGCCGTCGGACCGGCGCAGCGGGGAGGACAGGCTCACCCTCCGACCATGAGCGGCCACCCCCACGAGCGCAATCCGAAACACCCCCGAGCGCTGCGGCCCGCGTGGGTCAGGCGGTGGCTTCCGGGCCGTGGACGAGGCGGCCGCCGAGGACGGTGTGGGTGGGGTTGAGGTCGCGCAGGGCGTCGCTCGGGCAGCGGGCGGGATCTTGGGGCCAGACGGTGAGGTCGGCGAGGCGGCCGGGGGTGAGGGTGCCGCGCAGGTGTTCCTCGCCCAGCAGACGCGCGGCCCGGGTGGTGTGCAGGGCCACGGCCTCGTCGTGGGTGATGGAGTGCTCGGGGCCCTGGACGCCGATCACGGTCTGCCGGGTGGTCATGCCCCAGACCGAGCGCATGGCGCCGAACTGCCCGACGGGGTAGTCGGAGCCGGCGGCGACCAGCGCGCCCCGGTCCAGCCACCCCCGGGCCGGGAACAGCGCGGCGACACGCTCCGGCCCCCAGAACTCCCGCTCGACGTCGGCGGTGTCGTGCAGCAGCGGCTGCTGGATGGTGACGGGGATGCCCAGCGCGACGGCGCGGGCCTGCTGCTCGGGACCGGCCAGACCGCCGTGTTCCATGACGAGAGTGCCCGCCGGCAGGCCGGGATGGTTGCGCAGCACCCGCTCGTAGACATCGAGGAGGAGGCGTACGGCACGGTCGCCGTAGGCGTGGGTGCCCACCCGCCAACCCCGCCGGACCACGGCTTCCACGGCCTCGGCCAGCGCGTCGGGCTCCCACATCAGGGTGCCGGAGAAGGCGTGGTCGCAGGCGTAGGGCTCCTCCGTGGCCCCGGCCTCCAGCCCGCCGTCGAGCCCGAACTTCACCCCCCACACGCGCAGCCCCGGATCGGCGTCGCCGTAGCGCCAGTCCTCCATGGCGTCGAGCAGGTCCTCCACCTGGGCGGTGCTGTTCAGACCGAGCGCGGAGACCAGTGCGCGCACCCTGGTGCCCAGCGCGCCGGCCTCGCGGGCCGCCAGCAGGACGGCGTAGTCGTCGGGGGAGACGGCGCAGTCGCGCACGGTGCCGATCCCCGTGGCGGCGTACCGGCCGCTGGCCAGCCGGAGCCCTTCGATGCGCTGAGCCCGGCTCTGCTCCGGGACGAGCCGCTCCACCAGGCCCAGGGCGTTGTCGATGAGCCGGCCGTTGAGCCGGCCGTCGGCGTCCCGGCCGATCACGCCACCGGCCGGTACGGGTGTGTCCTCCGTGATGCCCGCCAGGCGCAGGGCGTAGCTGTTGACGACGTCGTTGTGGCCGCCGCGCCTGACGAGGACCGGATGCCGGTCGGTTGCCTGGTCGAGTTCGGCGGCGGTCGGCATACGGCGCTCCGCCAGGTGGAGTTCCTGCCAGTTGGCGGTCGTCCGGATCCACTGGCCCTCGGGCGTCGTCGCGGCCCGCTGCCGGATCAGGTCCAGGAACCCGGCGATGGTGCGGGCCTGGTGGACCGGTACGTCATGGGCGCTGTGACCGGCGAAGATCAGATGGGTGTGCGTGTCGTCGAACGCGGGCAGAACCGTGGCGCCGGGCAGATCGAGCACCCGCGTGCGTGTACTCACCCACGCGTCGAGGCCCTTCGGATCGGCTGACAGGGCGACGATGCGGTCGCCCCGCACCGCCAGAGCCCGCTGCGGCCCCTGGCCGGGCACCAGCGTGTGCACCGCGGCCGCCCGGATCAGCAGATCGGCACCGTGATCAGTCATGGTCGTCTCCTACTTCGGCTCGACGCTCTCCTGGTCCGACCCGACCGTTGTACGGGCCCTCAGCGGATTCCCCTGCATTCGGCAGCCGTTTGCGCAGGAAACATGTCACAGAGCAGGTCTGAGATGCAGATCATGCGACAGGTCGGTCGTTCCCGGCGTTGAGCCGGACACTGCCCGCCCGAGGAGGTGAGACCCATGAACGCACCTCGCGGGGCGCGCCGTGCCGGATCATCGCCGCTGCAGATCACCATCCCGATCGAGTGCGTTTCGTACGGCACCTCGGCCGCCGGTCCGTCACATCACCGGCCAGAGCACGTGCTTGCCCGCCGCGACGCGGTGTGGTCGAAGGCGTCGGCGAGATGGGCATGGGACCGTCAGCCAGAGCGCTCTGGAAGAGGCCCGGGCGAACCGTCCGGCAACGTGTGGAGGAAACGGCGGAGGGCATCGGTGTCGGCTCCCGCCAGCGGCGTGCCGTGGGCGAAACCGATCGTCCTGAGGTCGTGGGGGAGCCTGGCGAGACTCTCGATCCGCAGCGCCGGATCAGCGGCGAGGGCGGCCGGACCCAGGGCCAGGTCACCGCGGTGGAAGACCGCATCGCCCATGAGGGCGGTGCGGGTGGGCTCGTGGAGCAGGACGATGTGCCCGGGGGAATGACCGGGCGTGTGGATGACCCGCAGGCCGTTCGAGCCGTCCACTACCTCGCCGTCGGTGACCGTCCCGTCGGCCGGGCAAGGGGCCCAGTGCAGCTTGGGCAGGCGGTCGAGCAGCCGCCCCGCGCGGCCGGAGCGGCCCTCGGGCGGGACGCGGCCCGCTTCCAGCCAGGGCCGGTCCGCGTCGTGGATGAGGATCCGCGCGCCCGTACGGCGTCGTAGTCCGGCCGCGCCCTGGACGTGGTCGGGGTGGGCGTGGGTGAGGATGACGCGACGGATGTCCGACGGCTTGCGGCCCAGTTCCGCCACCGCGTTCAGCAGGGCCGAGGGGGCTTTGGCCCAGCCGACGTCGACGAGTGTGAAGCCGTCGTCGCCGTCGACGAGGAAGGCGTTGTCCTGTGGGGTCGTCGCGATCCGGGTGATGCCCGGCGCGATCTGCTGATGTGTCGTCATCTCTCAGTTCCCGGATCCGTTCGGGACGGGGACATAGCCTTCGCGGGCGAGTCTGGGCAGGATGCCGCCCGCGGCGAGGATGTCCAGGACCAGCGGGGGGAGCGCTCCGCCCCGGAGGCGGACACCGGACCCCGTGTTCTCGGCCCAGCCCTCGGCGAAGTCCAGGCGCAGGGTGTCCCCGTCGGCGAATGCGCCCGTCACCCCGGGCACCGTCAGCGCGGGCAGTCCGTGGTTGACGCAGTTGCGCAGGAACAGCGAGTTGAACTCCTCGGCCACCAGCGCGGCCACGCCCAGTTCACGGAAGAGGGCGGCGACCGGGCGGGAGGAGCCGAGGCCGAAGTTCCGTCCGGCGACGAGGATGTCGCCGGGGGAGACCTCGTCGGTCCAGCCGGGGCGCAGCTCGTAGAAGATGTGCCGTGCGGCTTCGGGGACCGGCAGCTTCATGGCGAACGCCGGGTACATGGCGTCGGTGGTGACCGAGTCGCCGACCACCCAGACCCTTCCGGTGACGACCGTGTCCATCAGCGAAGCTCCTCTCGCGGGTCGGTGACATGGCCGGTCAGGGCCGAAGCGGCGACCGTGGCGGGCGAGGCCATGTAGATCTCCGCTTCGGGACTGCCCATGCGGCCGGTGAAGTTGCGGGTGGAGGAGGTCAGGCAGACCTCGCCGGGGGCGAGCAGGCCCATGTGGTAGCCGAAGCAGGCCCCGCAGGTGGAGTTGGTGATCACGGCGCCGGCGTCCGCGAGATCCTGCAGATACCCGGCGCGCAGCGCCTCCTGGTAGACCTGCTGCGAGGCCGGGGTGACCAGCAGCCGTACACCGGCAGCGACCTTGCGGCCGCGTACGACGTCGGCGGCGATGCGCAGGTCCTCTAGCTGTCCGTTGGCACAGGAGCCGATGAAGCACTGGTCGACCGGCCGGTGTTCGATCCGGGAGACCGGCAGTGCGTTCCGGCTGACGGTGCCGGGCCGGGCGACATACGGCTCCAGCGCGGACAGGTCCACGGTGCGTACGGCGGCGTAGGCGGCGTCCGGGTCGGGGTCGGCCTGTGCGTAGGTGTCCGGGGCGGCGCCGTGCCCGGCGAGGAAGTCGCGGGCCAGGTCGTCGATGGGGAACGTGGAGAAGTCGGCGGAGATCTCGGCGCCCTGGGTGGCGATGGTGCGCCGGTCGTTCATGGGGATCGAGGCCAGGCCTGGGCCGCCGTACTCCAGGTTGTGGTTGGTCGCGTCGCCGTAGGTGCCGGCGATGTACAGGAAGACGTCCTTGCCGGACACGGCGGCGGGCTTGGTGCCGACGAACTCGTAGCGCAGGGTGGGCGCGGCCTGGAACCAGGTCTTGCCGGTGCACAGGATCGCGTACACCTCGGCCGGGCCGAGGCCCCGGGCGGCCGTGTTGTAGGCGCCGCCCGCGCAGGTGTGGGAGTCGGTGCAGGCCAGGATCTCGCCCGGCCGGGCCAGGCCGTTCTCGGCGATGACCTGGTGGCAGATGCCGTGCCGGCCGACGTCGTAGAACTTCTCTATGCCGAAGGCGCGGGCGAACGCGCGGGCGTGGGTGCCGCCGATCGCGTCGTGGACGTGCGGGGCGGGCACGGCGTGGTCCATGACGACCGCGACCTTGTCCGGGTCGTTGATCTTCAGCGGCTGGACCCAGCCGGTGGCGAACTGAAGGTCGATCATGACGGTCATGTCGACGTCGCAGACCACCGTGTCACCGACGCCCACCTGATCAAGGCCCGCCTTGCGGGCGAGGATCTTCTCCAGCATGGTCATGCCCATCAGACACCGTCCTCGGTGTGGTCGTGGCGTTCGCCGATCGCGGACCATTCGCGCAGGCCGGCGAGTTCGAACAGGCCCTGCGGTCCCGGAGCGACCTCGGGCAGGGTGCCGCCGAGACGCCGCAGGGCCTCCAGCCCGTGCAGGGCGTAGGGGGCGAGCAGGGCGCCGGGGTGGATGGCGATGCGGTAGCCGAGCGCCGCGAGGCGCTCGGGCGCCGTGTCGGGGGTGAGGCCGCCCTGGACCATGTTGACCAGGAGCGGGGCGTCGACGGAGGCGGCGATCTTCTCGATCTCCTGGGTGCTCCGCGGTGCCTCGACGAAGACGACGTCGGCGCCCGCCGCGGCGTACCGGCCCGCCCGGTCGATGGCCTCGTCCAGACCCAGCGGTGCCCGGGCGTCGGTCCTCGCGATGACCACGAGGTCGTCGGTGCGGGCCTGGAGCGCGGCGTCGAGCCTGTCGGTGAACTCCCGTACCCCGACAAGCTCTTTGCCGGGCAGATGGCCGCACCTCTTGGGGAACGCCTGGTCCTCCAGGTGCAGGGCGGCGACCCCGGCCCGCTCGTACTCGCGGACGGTGCGGGCCACGTTCAGTGGGGCGCCGTAGCCGGTGTCGGCGTCCGCGATCAGGGGGATGCCGTCCAGGGCGGCGGCCACGATCCGGGCGCGGTCGGTCATCTCGGTCTGGGTGAGCAGTCCGATGTCGGGCAGGCCGAATCCGGCGACGGACACGCCTGCGCCGGTCAGATAGGCCGCGTCGAAGCCCGTGCGTGCCACGAGCTGGGCGGAGAGCCCGTCGAAGACGCCCGGGGCGGTGATCAGGCCGGGTCGGGCGAGCAGCGAGCGCAGCCGGCCGCCGGGTGTGCCGGGCGCGGTCGCGAGCGAACTGCCCTGTGCGGGTGCGGACATGGGGACCTTCCTTCCGTGTGCGGTGTGCGGTGTGCGGTGGTCAGTCGAGGGCGCCGCGGACGGGTGCGGCCAGCAGGTCCACCAGGCGGTCGAGGTCGGGTTGTGTCTCCAGGCCGAGGACGATCCGCTCGATCTCGGCGGCGCGGCCGGCGTCCATGACGCGTGCGGTCAGCGCCCGGTACTTCTCGCGGATCTCGTCGTCGGCGAGCGGATCGTCGGGTCCGCCGTGCGGCTGGTTCAGGGCGCGGGTGAAGACCGTGCCGCCGCGCAGGGTCACGGTCAGGCGGGTGTTGTAGCCGGGCCGGTCCCAGCCGGGATCCTGCTGTTCGTCGACCCGGGCCACTTCGGTCCGGCCGATCAGCTGCCAGACGTCGTCGGCATCGAGGCGGGCGGGCGTGAACTGTTCCGGCCGTACATGGCCGTCCAGGAGGGCGACTGCGGTGGCGTAGGCGAGGTTCATCTGGGCGCCGATGGTGGTCAGCGGTCGCTCGGGGGGCCACCAGCCGTGGTGGTGGATGGCGTCCGGCACCTCGATGCGGATGGCCTCGATGTCGTCGGGGGCCGGCCGGTGCCGGGCGGAGAGGGCGAGCGCGGCGTCGATGGCGGGGTGCAGACCGCCCATCGCCGCATGCAGCTTCACGGCGATCCGCTCGGTGTTCCATGTCTTGCCCAGGCCGTCGGTGAGCTGGGCGGCGTCGGGGTGGTGGCCCTCGCCGAAGGTGGAGAGGAAGCCGCCGTAGGGGCGCTCGAAGACCCGCTTGATGCCGGTGTATCCGGCCTGGGCGAGCCCTGCGGCGTAGAAGCCGTTGCGGGCGGCGAGCCCGTGGTGCATCCGCTTGGACATCGCCTCGTACTGCGCCGCCATCAAGCCGGCCGACTGGGTGCCCGCGAGGCCGAGCGCGTCCTCGAAGGCGGCCGCGTCCAGGCCGCGCAGGGCTCCCGCGGCGGCGGCCGCGGCATGTGTGCCGAAGACCGATCCGGAGTGCCAGCCGCGCGAGAGCATCTCGGGGCCGTGCAGCGCGAGGCCGACCCGGGTGCCGGTCTCGCACCCCAGGACGGTGGCCCGCAGGAACTCCGCCCCGCTGACAGAGGGGTTCAGGGTGGCGGTGGACAGCAGGGCGGGCAGCACCAGCGAGGCGCAGTGCAGCGGGGCGGCCGGAAAGTAGTCGTCCAGCTCGAAGCCCTGGATGAAGGTGCCGTTGAGGACGGCGGCCGCGGGAGCGCTGGTGGTGCGTCCCCAGCCGAGCAGGGGGACGTCCCCGGCGCCCTCCATGGCGAGGACGGCCCGCACGGCCGTACGCGACCAGGGCAGCTGCGCGCCGACGACCGCGCAGGCCAGGCCGTCGAGGACGAGATGCGCGGCCCGTCGCCGCACGGGCGCGGGGATCTGTTCCAGCGTGGTCGTGGCCAGCCAGGTGGCGAGCCGCCCGGTGGGTCCGGCGGGATCGGTGGGCGGGCGGGTGGTCGTAGGCGTCGGTGCGGACACCGCGCTCACCTCCAACGTCGTACGGCTCGGAGCAGGGCCGGAGCGGTCTCAGCGTCGCTCATATTAGAATTTATAACATCTAGTTTTGTCGAGTGCGCCGGTAGCATGACGCCATGGCTCTGAAGCGCACCTCTCTTCCCCGCACCGCCGAGGCCGTGGCCCTGGCGGAACTGCGGGACGCGATCGTCCGCGGGGATCTGGCTCCCGGCACCCAGATCCGGCAGACGGCCGCGGCGGAAGAGCTGGGACTGAGCGTCATCCCGGTCCGGGAGGCCCTGAAGACCCTGGCCGGAGAGGGGATCGTCACCTACGTCCCGCAACGCGGGTACACCGTCACGGAACTGACCCCGCGCAGCGTCGACGGCATCTTCCGGATCAGGGAACTGCTGGAGAGCGAGGCCGAGGCGAACGCGGCGGCCCGGCTACGGCCCGAGGACATCACGGCGATGCGCGCCGCCGTGGACGCCCAGCGCGCCGCCACGGCCGCCGCCGACGCGCCGGGCGTGATCGCCGCCAACCGGAGCTTCCACTTCGCCCTGCTCGACCGGTGCGACAACGACTGGCTGCTGCGCTTCGTCAGGCAGCTGTGGGAAGCGCTGGAGCCGCACCGCGCCCTGTCCTACCGACGCGCCGCGGCCGCCGGTGAATCCGCGCGGGCCGAGGCGATCCTCGCCGAGCACGACCGCATCGTCACCGCCTTCGAGAACGGCGGGACCCCACGCGCGCTGCGGCTGCTGGCCGAGCATCGCACAGAGGGCCGCGCCGACTTCCACCGGCTGCTCGGTCCCGCCGAGCACACGGACTGACCCTCGCGGCGCGGCCCGGTCCGGGAGTGAGCCGGGCTCGCTCCCGGACCGGGCCGGACGGGTGGTGCGCTACCGCTACAGCTCGGCTCGTACGGTGCGGGCGGCCGCGACCAGGTTCTCCAGCGAGGCGCGGGTCTCCGGCCAGCCGCGGGTCTTCAGGCCGCAGTCGGGGTTGACCCACAGCCGTTCGGCGGGGATCGCCCGCAGACCGGTGCGCAGGAGCGCGGCCGCCTCCTGTGGGCTGGGGACACGCGGGGAGTGGATGTCGTAGACACCGGGCCCAGCCTCGCGCGGATAGCCGTGGGCGGCCAGTTCCCGGGCGACCTGCATATGGGAGCGGGCGGCCTCCAGGCTGATGACATCGGCGTCGAGATCGTCGATGGCCCGGACGATGTCACCGAACTCGGCGTAGCACATGTGGGTGTGGATCTGGGTGTCCGGGCGGACGCCACCGGTGGTCAGCCGGAACGCCTCGGTGGCCCAGGCGAGATAGCCCGGGCGGTCGGCGGCGCGCAGCGGCAGCGTCTCGCGCAGCGCGGGCTCGTCGACCTGGATCACCGAAGTCCCCGCCGCCTCCAGGTCGTTCACCTCGTCGCGCAGGGCGAGGGCGACCTGCCGGGCGGTCTCGGCGAGGGGCTGGTCGTCGCGGACGAAGGACCAGGCGAGCATCGTGACGGGGCCGGTGAGCATGCCCTTGACCGGGCGGTCCGTGAGCGACTGGGCGTACGTCGTCCAGCGCACGGTCATCGGCGCCGGCCGCGCGATGTCACCGGCGAGGATCGGCGGGCGGACGTACCGGGTGCCGTAGGACTGGACCCAGCCGTGCAGGGTGGTGAGGAAGCCGGTGAGCTGCTCCGCGAAGTACTGGACCATGTCGTTGCGTTCGGCTTCACCATGCACCAGGACATCCAGTCCGGCCTTCTCCTGGAAGGAGATCACCTCCCGGATCTCCGCCGCGATGCGCTCCTCGTAGCCGCCCGTGCCGATGCGCCCGGCGCGCAAGTCGGCGCGCGCGGCGCGCACTTCGGCGGTCTGCGGAAACGAACCGATGGTGGTCGTCGGCAGCAGCGGCAGACCGAGACGGGCGCGCTGGGCCGACGCCCGCTCGGCGTACGGCTGGCAGCGGCGCGCGTCCGCCCCGGTGACGGCGGCGGCCCGGGCCCGCACGGCCGGATCGTGGGTGAGGGGGGAGCGGGCGCGGGAGGCCAGGTCGGCGCGGTTCGCGGCCAGTTCGGCGCTGATCGTGTCGATGCCGTGGGTGAGCCCCTTGGCAAGGGTGACCACCTCGGCGGTCTTCTGCCGCGCGAAGGCGAGCCAGCGCAGGATCTGCGGCTCGATGTCGCGTTCCAGGGCGGCGTCGAGCGGCACGTGCAGCAGGGAGCAGGACGCCGACACATCGACCCGGTCCGCGAGGCCGAGCAGGGTACCGAGCGTGGCGAGGGACTGCCGCAGGTCGTCGGCCCAGATGTTGCGGCCGTCGACGACGCCGGCGACCAGGCGCTTGCCGGGCAGCCCGCCGACGGCGGCGAGGGCGTCCACATGGGCGGCGCCCGCACCGGTGAAGTCCAGGGCCAGGCCCTCGACCGGAGCCTTGGCCAGCATCGGCAGAGCCTCGCCGAGCCGGTCGAAGTAGGAGGCCACCAGCAGCTTGGGCCGGTCGGCGCGGGCTCCGAGGTCGCGGTAGGCGCGGGCGGCGGCGTTCAGCTCGGCCGGGGTACGGTCCTGCACGAGCGCGGGCTCGTCCAGCTGGACCCACTCGGCGCCGGCGGCGCGCAGGTCGGCGAGGATCTCGCCGTACACCGGCAGCAGCCGGTCCAGCAGGGTGAGCGGGTCGAAGTCACCGGCCACGCCGGGCGCGGGTTTGGCCAGCAGCAGATAGGTGACGGGCCCGACGAGGACGGGCCGGGCGGTCAGGCCCTCGGCTAGGGCCTCCCGCAACTCGGCGACCTGCTTGCCGGAGTCGGCCGTGAACACCGTGTCCGGTCCCAACTCGGGTACCAGATAGTGGTAGTTGGTGTCGAACCACTTGGTCATCTCCAGCGGCGCGACATCCTGCGTGCCGCGCGCCATGGCGAAGTACTCGGCGAGCGGATCCGCGGCGACCGCCGCCCGGTGGCGTGCCGGGATCGCGCCGAGCATGACGGTGGTGTCGAGCACATGGTCGTAGTACGAGAAGTCGCCCGTCGGCACCTCGTCGACGCCGGCGTCCGCCAGTTGCCGCCAGGTGCCGCGGCGCAGGCCGGCGGCGGTGGACCTCAGCGCGTCGGCGCTGACGCGGCCCTTCCAGTAACCCTCGATGGCCTTCTTCAGCTGCCGGTCGCGACCCTGGCGGGGGTAGCCGTACACGGTGGCCCGTGCTGCCGCGGCTGCGGACTTGCTGGTCACGGAGATCTCCTTCGCGAGATGAATCCCTGAGATCCCGGAGACGGGACGAGAGCGCGAAGGGGTGACGGACCGGACGGCAACGGCCCACGGCCGTCCGCTCGGTTGGCTACGCCGACCCGCCCTCGAGGTCACCGGGATGTCCGCGCACGAGTCGTCCCGCACACGGGCAGTTGGCAGGTCTTCGGACTCACGGGCACGCCCATGCCTTGTACCAAGGCGAGGACACCTACTGGCCGTCGCTTCCCAGGCCCTCTCGGCCCAGTGCGTATGACGGCGGTCGTTCCCGCTCACCGCTGCGGGGCAGTCCCGGATTCCCACCGGGTTCCCTCTTACGACGCCTGCCGCCTGGCTGACGGGGCGAACCAGCTGCAGGAGCCACCCTAAGGGGCCGCCGCGGGGCGCGGTGCGGCACTTCCGGCATTCGGACGGTGAGTTGGGACACGCGGCCGTACCGCGCCCCGCGCACCCGCGGGGAGCACGGCCTCGCGGCGCCCCGCGTGGTGCGGGAAGCGACGGCGCGGCCGACCGACAGGCCGATTGAAGCCGGTCGGGTGATTGGCAGGCCGGTCCCGGCTTGGGAGCGGCCCGTCAGGGGCTTCGCCGGAGAGACTGCGGCCATCCCAGTGGAGGTGGCGAAGATATGCTCAGCGACAGCACAGCGACGATCCTGGCCGAGAGGTCGAGCGCGGCGGCGGTCGTCGCCGCGGCTCCGCGCGTGGCGCAGATCGCGGCGCGGTGCAGCGAGGAGACGGAGGCCGCCCGGCGGCTTGCGCCCGAGGTGGTCGAGGCGGTGCGGGAGGCCGGGTTCGCCCGGCACTTCGTGCCCGCGGCCTTCGGCGGTACGGAAGGCCGTTTCGTCGACATGACCTCGGCCGTGACCCTGGTCGGCGAGGGCTGCGCCTCGGCGGCCTGGGCCGCCTCGCTGTCCGCGTACGCCGCCCGGTACGGGGCGTTCCTGCCCCTGGAGGGACAGGCGGTGCTCTGGGCCGACGGGCCGGACGCTCTGATGGCCGGCGCGCTCATGCCGGCCGGGAAGGCGGAGCGCGTCTCGGGTGGCTGGCGGCTCAGCGGTGAGTGGAAGTACATCAGCGGGGTGCGGTTCGCCGACTGGGTCTTCGCCTGCTCCGCCGTACCCGGCAAGGCGGGCCCCGACGGGCGGGGCGAGGTGCGGTTCTTCGCGGTGCCGCGGGCGGACATCACCGTGAAGGACACCTGGTTCACACTGGGCATGCGCGGAACCGGCAGCGACACCATGGTCCTCGACGACGCCTTCGTACCGGAGGCACTGACCCTGTCGCGGTTCGACATCAACGCGGGCCGGGCGACGGCCTCCGAGGCGCGGTGCCACACGGTCCCCGTGAACGCCGTCAACGCCCTGCCGCTCGCCGTCCCTGTGGTGGGCGCCGCGCGGGGTACGGTGCGCGCCGCGGCGGAGCAGAGCATCCGCCGGACCGACCGGCGCGGTGCCCCGCTGCGTGAGAAGCCGTCGGTGCAGATCGACCTGGCCCGCTCGGCAGCCGAGGTGGACGCTGCCGAACTCCTCGTCCAGCGGGCCGCACGGGTCGCCGACGGCATCGAGCGGACCGAGGACGGCGAGGCTGCGGTCCGCGGGCCACGGGACTTCGCGCAGGCCGTCGAACTGTCCGTGTCGGCCGTCGAACGGCTGTTCCGCGGCACGGGGACGACGGGCCATTTCGAGTCCGACCCCGTGCAGCGGTTCTGGCGGGACGTCAACACCGCCGCGTCTCACGTGATCTTCTCCTTCGAGACCGCCGGAGCGGCCTACGGCGCCTGGGCACTGGGCGCCGAGGGCCCGGATCCGAGGCGGTGACCTCGCCGAGGCGGTAGGGCGCCGCGACAGGGCCACAGGATCCGGCCGGCCGGTACGGACCTCGAGCACTACTGGCAACGGATGTCGTTTTCAAACTCTGGGACTGGCCGCTCTGAGCAGTGCGCTGCCGCAAACACAAGATCCGGGCCCCCTTCCCTTATCCGCGAGGCGTGGACTACCTCTGGAGACCGAGAAGCCCGATGTCGGACGCGCTGCGGGGAGGAACGGGCCATGAGTGACGAACGGTTACAGGACGGCTGGTATGTGGATGAGCGATGCACAAACTGCGATGTCGCACGGCAGCTCGCGCCCGGCCTGATCGCTGAGGTGGAAGGCCGCTCGGCCGTCCTGCGCCAGCCCCGCGACCGGGCCGAGCAGGAGCTGCTCCACGCCGCCGCGCATGCCTGCCCCACCCGCTCGATCCGTCCCCCCGGCGGACGGCTGGACGCGGGACAGGACCCCTTCCCGATGGTCCTGGACGACACCGTGCACCTGTGCGGACACAACTCCACGCACACCGCCGGCGCCAACTCCTACCTGTTACGCCGCCCCGACGGCACCGCGATGATGGTGGACACCCCGCGCTGGAGCGACGCGCTGGCCGCCCGCTTCGAGAAGCCGGGCGCCGTCACCGATGTCCTGCTCACTCACCGCGACCATGCCGCGCACGGCCGGCGCTACGCCGACCGCTTCGGTGCCCGGCTGTGGATCCACGAGGGCGACCTCGATACCGCCCCGGACGCCGACCATGTCCTTCGGGGCACCGACCCCGCCGAGATCGCCGAAGGAGTGATCGCCTACCCCCTGCCCGGCCACACACTGGGCAGCGTGCTCTACGTCGCCGACGAGCGGTACTGCTTCAGCGGCGACAGCTTCTACTGGTCGCGAACGGCACAGGACATCGTGGTGGCCGAGACCGTCACCTGGTACTCCATCACCGAGTTGGCCGACTCGCTGGCACGGACCGTCGACCGGCTGCGCTTCGAGTGGCTGCTGCCGGGCCACGGCGACCGCCAGCGCCTCCCCGCCGACGACATGGCCCGGCGACTGCGGCGGCTCGCGGCACACACCCGCGAACTCCGGCCCCGGCCCATCGACTTCACCGCGGTGCGCTGGTAGCGGCCTGGTCCAGGCTGTCGGCCGGGGTCGGCCGGGCCAGGGCGATGGCGGCGCCGATGCGCGGTCAGCCAGAGGGCAGGCCGAGGCGGCGTGGGCGGGATGTCGCCCCGCATCAGCCTGTGGCGCTCAGCGGCTGACGGCCGGTCCGGTCGTGGTTCCGGCCCTGGAAGGTACGCCGGTACACGGCGGGTGAGACGCCGATTGCGGCGGCCAGGTGCTGGCGCAGCGAGGAGGCGCTGCCGAACCCGGCGTGCTCGGCGACCCGGTCCACCGGCAGATCGCTGGACTCCAGCAGCCTGCGGGCGAGTTCGAGCCGCTGGGAGGTGAGCCACTGGCCGGGGGTCTGGCCGGTCTCGGCGCGGAAACGACGGCTGAAGGTGCGCACGCTCATGCCCGCCTGGGTGGCCAACTGGGCGAGCTTGATGGGCTGGTGGAGCTGCCGGAGGGCCCACTCGCGGGCCCCGGCGGTGTCGCTGCCGGTCACATCGGGGACGGGCCGGGCAATGTACTGGGCCTGTCCGCCGTCACGCCATGGCGGAACGACACATAGGCGGGCGACCTGATTGGCGATCTCGCTGCCGTGGTCGTGGCGGATCAGGTGCAGGCAGAGGTCCATCCCGGCGGCGGCGCCGGCCGAGGTGAGCACGTCGCCGTCGTCCACGTAGAGCACGTCGGGATCGAGCGGGGTGCGCGGGTACAGCTCGCGGAAGCGCTCGGCGTGAATCCAGTGCGTGGTGGCGGGCCGGCCGTCGAGCAGCCCGGCGGCAGCGAGGACGAAGGAGGCCGTGCAGATCGACACCACGCGGGTACCGGGCCGGAGTTGGGCCAGCGCGGCGGCGACCGGCTTGGGAAGCGGGTCGCTGCCGCCGATCGGATCGTCGATGGCCGCCACGATCAGGGTGTCGGCGGTGGCGATCACGCTCGCGTCGTGCTCGACGGCGATCGAGAAGTCCTCGCTGGTGCGCACCGTCCGACCGTCCGGGGTGCAGGTGAGCACCTCGTAGAGCCGGTCGCCGTGCGGGCCGTAGGCGAGGCCGAAGGCCTTGGCGGGGATGCCGAGTTCGTAAGGGAAGACGCCGGGGAGGGCGAGGACGACGACGCGGTGCATGGCCTGCTGCATGGCCGGATTCTCTCACTCATTGGCAATCTGGCCACTCGTTTTCGGTTGCCGGGTGGCAGCAGGCTGTTGATCAACCGCGAACGAGTTGGGGAGTGAATCCGGATGGCGGAGAAGATGGTGGCCGTGGCCTTCGAAGAGCCGGGCGGGCCGGAGGTCCTGAAGGTCGTGGAACGGGAGCGGCCGATACCCGGTCCGGCGGAGATCCTGGTCCGGGTGCGCGCGGCCGGCGTCAACCCGGTGGACTGGAAGACCCGGACGGCCGGTGTCCTGTTCGTCCCCGGTGACGGCATCGTGGGGTGGGACGTCTCGGGTGTGGTGGAGGCCGTCGGCCTCGGCGTGACGCTCTTCCGGCCGGGCGACGAGGTGTACGGCATGCCGGGCTTCCCGCGGATGGTCGGCGGCTATGCGCAGTACGTGGCCGCTCCGGCACGCCACTTCGCCCCCAAGCCGGCCGGACTCGACCATGTGCAGGCGGCGGCCCTGCCGCTGGCCGCGCTCACGGCCTGGCAGGCCCTGATGGACATGGCGGACCTGCAGGAGGGGCAGCGAGTCCTGGTGCACGCCGCGGCAGGTGGGGTGGGGCACCTGGCGGTGCAGATCGCCAAGGCGTACGGCGCGTACGTCATCGGCACGGCCAGCGCGGGCAAGCACGAGTTCGTGCGGGAGCTGGGTGCGGACGAGGTGATCGACTACACAGCGGTCGACTTCGCCTCGGTGGTCTCCGATGTGGATGTGGTGATCGACCCGATCGTCGGGGACTACCAGGAGCGCTCGCTGTCGGTGCTGCGGAACGGCGGCACGTTGATCACCCTCCCGGCCCGCGAGACCGAGGCGCTCGCCTCGGCCGCGGCCGCGCGCTCCATCCGCTCGGGCTTCATGCTGGTCGAGCCCGACCGGCGAGCGCTGTTGGCCATCACGGAGTTGGTCGAGACCGGCAAGCTGAAGGTCCACGTCGACGCCGTCTTCCCGCTGGCGGACGCCGCCAAGGCCCACGAACTCGGTGAAACCGGGAGGGCCACGGGAAAGCTGGTGCTCACCATCGACTGATGGAACGTCATCGTGTGGTGATCCCAGGGTGCTCGGAGTGCATTGCCGCGGTCAACGAGATCGTGCGCGGGCCGGCTTCCGAATACGAGTAGCTGGCCAGTAGCTGGCTGGTTCCCTGGGACGCACCACATCGGCGTAATCCTCGCCCGGTCCTGACCGCCGCCTAGCGAAACGCGCTGGCCGAGCTTCCCGGGTTCACGCATTGCCGAACCCAGACGATAAAGAGGTATCTCATCGTGGCAAGTAGTCAGCAATCAGCTATCCCGCCGATAGTGGCCGAGAAAGCTGACGCTATCCCGTGGATGACGATATCCATCGTCTTGTCCGCCCTGTTCATGGCCGTCCTTGACTCGTTCATCGTCGTGGTCGCCGACCCCTCGATCGTGGCGGACCTGCATGCATCCACCGGCGATGTCCAGTGGGTTCTGGCGGGTTATCAGCTGAGTTACGCGGTCTTCATCATTACCGCTACTCGCCTGGCTGACCTGTACGGCCGCAAGCGGATTTTCCTTCTCGGGGTGGCCCTGTTCACTCTGTCATCATTCGCTTGCGCGCTGTCACCGGACGCGGGCAGCCTCATCGCCGCGCGTGTCATCCAGGGCCTAGGAGCCGCCCTGATGGTTCCCCAGGTGTTCGCGTACGTCACGGTGCTGGTGCCGGCGCCGAGGCGGCACAACGTATACGGCGTGCTCGGCATCGTCATGGGTATGGCCACCATCGGCGGACAGCTCATCGGCGGACTGCTGATCGGCGCCGACCTGTTCGACTCCGGCTGGCGTCTGGTGTTCTGGGTGAACGTGCCGATCGGAATCGTCCTGTTCCTGCTCGCCGTGCGGTACGTGCCAAAGACAGGCTCAGCCGCCACCCGCAAGCTGGACATCCCCGGCGTCCTGGTGCTCAGCGCGGCCCTCTTCCTCCTGGTGCTCCCGCTGATCCAGGGGCAGCAGGCAGGCTGGCCAGGGTGGGTCTGGGCCTGCTTCGCGGGCAGCGCGGTCGCGTTCGGCTTGTTCGTCGCGGTCGAGCGGGGCCTGGAACGGCGGGGCGGGGATCCACTGGTACCGCTGACGCTTTTCAGGCAGCGCTCGTTCTCGCTCGGGATCATTCTCGTCCTCGCCCTGTACGCGCTGATCTACTCGTACTACCTGGCCTTGTCGGTGACGATGCAGCAAGGCCTCAACATGTCGGCGCTCGGCGCGGGCCTGGTCTACGCGCCGGCAGCCACCGCATTCTTCGTGTTCAGCATGGTGGCGAGCCGGACCATCCCGAAATACGGACGACGTGTCCTCGAGATCGGGGCGGTCATCCTGGCGAGCGGTTACCTGGCGACCGGCCTCTTGCTGGTGTCCGGCCCGCGGATCACTCCGCTGCTCGTGATCCCCACGCTCATTCTGCAGAGCGTCGGTGGCGGACTGGTCATCACGCCGGCGCTCAACACGGTGCTCAGCCGTGTCAAGCCGGAGTCGGCCGGCGTCGCGTCAGGGGTATTGTCCACGGCCCAGCAGTGTGGCGGAGCGCTGGGCGTTGCCGTTGTCGGAGCCGTCTTCTTCGGCTCCTTCCATCCCTCGACAGTCGGCAGGGTTGCCGCCGCAGGTCACGCCTTCTCCGCCGCGTCCTTCGGGGTGTTCGTCATCGCTGTCATCGCGGGCATTGTCGTCTTCCTTCTGCCGAAGGCGCCGGCGGCTCAGGCCTGACACCATGGGCTATGAGCTGCTCACTCCATTACGCGACCACGTGAGACGCCGGAGTGCCACGACCACCCTGCCGGCAAATCGCAGGCACATGTGGGGGGGGTAGCCCCATGTCGGGGCTCACCGAGGGTTTCCAGCGGCTCCGCTTTCTCGCGGCTGCGTCCGTGACCGCGATCGCGGCAGGAGTGCTCGGTGCTTGCGATGCGCTTGACGACAAGACCTTCGAGGATGACCACACCGTCTCGGACAAGATCACTTCGGTACGACTCGACAACGAGGACGGCGGGGTCGAGGTACGCGGCGCCGAGGGCGCCACGACCGTGTCGGTCCACCGCAAGGTCGACTACCAGGACGACAAGCCGGAATCGCCGACCTACCGTGTCGAGAACGGCGTCCTGGTGCTCGCCGGCTGCGGTCACGACTGCTCGGTGAACTACACGGTCGACATGCCGGCGAGCGTGCCGGTGACCGGCTCGACGACGAACGGAGAGGTGGACCTGTCCGCCGTGGGCGAGGTGAAGGTGTCCACCAGTAACGGGGACGTGACCGTGGACGGCGCCACTGGTCCGGTCAACCTGCGCACCTCGAACGGCCAGGTCGATGCGAAGGGTCTGAAGGGCGGCGGGGTGAGCGCTGAGACGTCCAACGGGCCGGTCTCCATCAGCCCGGCGATGGCCCAGGACGCGTGGGTGAAGACCTCCAGCGGCAACGTCACCGTCACGGCGCCGACCGGTCCCTATCAGGTATCCACCGACATCAGGAACGGCAGCCGTCACATCTCCGTACCCACCGACCCGTCCGCCAAGTACGCCTTGGACCTGAGCACATCCAGTGGAGACATCACGGTGAAGGCCGCATGATGGCCTGCCGTCAGGCTTGTTCCGGCTAGGCCGTTCCGGTCTCGAACGGCGGCGCCCCGAGCTTGTCCGCCACCGCTGCTCGGCCACCGACAGGCCGAGCCTGCGCCTCGAACTGGGCTGCCGACCTGGGCATGTCGGATGTGCGGGCGCCGCAGGTGGAGGAACGCCCCCTGCCGCCTGCCCGATCCCGGGGCAGCGCTGTAGGTGGCTGGGTCCTCACCATCGCGCTGAACGTGGCGGCGCCGATCTTCACCTACAACGCCCTGCGTGATCAGGGGTGGAGTGAGTTTGCCGCGCTGCTGGCAAGCGGTGCCTGGCCGCTGCTCGACAGTGCCGTGCACCTCGCGTGGCGGCGCCGCCTCGATGAGTTCGCCATCGTGACCCACCGAGATCGTCTCACCCCGTGACCAGCGGTTGCGGGATACCCCTTGGGTAGACTTCGCTGCAGCGCATGTCACAGCCGATACAACTCGTCATCCTCATCACTGCGCTTCCGGGCCGCGGCCAGGAACAGATCGCTGCGTTCGAGCGTCTGGCGCCGATCGTGCGCGCCGAGCCGGGATGCCTGCAATACGACATGCACCAGGTGAGCGACGAGCCCGACCGCTTCGTTCTCATCGAGCGATGGTCGTCGAAGGACGCACTGGCCGCGCACGATGCCACCCCACACATGATCGAAGCCGATGCGGCCAGTCCGGCGTTCCGAGCAGGTCCCGCAGAAGTCATCCAGCTCGTCGCTCAACCCCTGGCCTGACCTCATCACGTACCACCCTGCCCGGAGCCGTTCCTCCTAGGCACCGAATGCGGGCACAACCGTCCCCGCTTGGGCCACCGCGGAGTGTGTCGATCGCTTCCGCCGGGGAGACCGGGAGGGCCGACGAGGGCCGGCTCCGGCTGTTCGATATTTCGTCGGCAGGCCGGTGGCCATATTTGATCGGTGGATGCGAAGGGCGGCTGCGTGCCCGGCACCCGTCAACCGCCCTGCTCGCTGCTCTTGCGCCGCCCATGCCAAGGCTCTATAACGTCTCCTGCAGGTATCGGCGGGGATGGCCGGAAATGGCAGGTGCCGCCGACCAGGGGGGATCCTCGGCTCCGCCGCGATCGGCATCAGTGCCCGCAGACCGACGGAGACCGAACCATGACCGACGACGCATATCGTGCTGCCCTGACCCGCCTGGCCGTCGACCCGGCCTTCCGCGCCGAACTCGACGGCGACACCGGCGAGGTGGCGCGAAGACTCGGCCTGTCGCCCGCCCAGGTCGCCGAACTCCGCTCCCTCCGCGTCGAGTCCGGCACCGACGGGGGACCGGCCGCACTCGACCCACGGCTGTCCAAGTCGTCCCTGTTCTTCGGAAGCGCGGCGCATGCGCTGACGCATCACGACATCACGGCTGACCACGCCGTCCCGGCCGACCGCCAGGCCGCGGTGACGCACGAGGCCTACACGACCCACGCCGTCCCGGCGGAGCAGGTCTCCGGCGACCACGATGCTGGTGCCCCGGCCTCCGCCGACCAGGGCTACGACCTGTCGGGTCCCGCCGAGGGCCAGGAAGGCGCCGGCGGCCTGGACACGGCCGCCACCGGCGCCCACAGCCTCCTCGGCGGCCCCCTGCTGGACGGATCCCCGGCCGCAGTGGTCGGCGAGCCGGACCAGGTCGGCAACTTCGGTGACTTCGGAGGGTTCGGCGAGTATGGAAGCGAGGGCCCGGGCTCGGACCTCGGCGGATTCGGGGACCATGTCGGCGGTGGCGCCGAGGGGGGCTTCGGCGGCTTCGGCGCCGGGGGCGACGGCGGG
The DNA here is from genome assembly GCF_040680235.1 of Streptomyces sp. NPDC052101. Taxonomy (NCBI): domain Bacteria; kingdom Bacillati; phylum Actinomycetota; class Actinomycetes; order Kitasatosporales; family Streptomycetaceae; genus Streptomyces; species Streptomyces sp. NPDC052101. The sequence continues at coordinate 47,851 of NZ_JBFAWH010000010.1, read as the reverse complement.
TTCGGCGGCACCGAAGGGGGCTTCGGCGGCTTCGATGGCGGTTCCGACGGCGGATTCGGCGATGGCGGTCTTGGCACCGGCGGCTTCGGCGACGGTGGGTTCGGCGACGGCGGTTTCGGCGACCTCGGGGGCCACGGCGGCTTCGGCCATGCCGGCGGGGAGGGCGGCGGGGACGCCGGTCACTTCGGTCACGGCGGAATCTACGACCGTGACGGCGGGGACGGCGGCGGTGGCGGCGAAGGCGGCGGTGGTGAGGGCGGTGGTGACCCGGAGAACACCAATCGCCCCAGTGGCGGTGGTGGTCATGGTGGTGGTGAGGGTGGCGGCGGCGGTGAAGGCGGCGGCGACCCCGAGAACAGCAACCGTCCCAGTGGTGGCGGTGGTCATGGTGGTGGTGAGGGTGGCGGCGGCGGTGGTGAGGGTGGCGGTGACCCGGAGAACACCAATCGCCCCAGTGGCGGTGGTGGTCATGGTGGTGGTGAGGGTGGCGGCGGCGGTGAAGGCGGCGGCGACCCCGAGAAC